>NZ_JBEZVK010000110.1:0-14950 GCF_040636955.1 Streptomyces sp. NPDC032472 | reverse complement strand
CTGCGCGATCGCCTTCGGCGACCCTTGACAAGCCGACACGAACCGAAATGCCAAAGAGCTGCCGGGAAGCCCCCGAAGGATGGCCAGGGGGTCAATTCCAGACTCATCCCCCGTCAGAGAGGGCAGTCCGGGTCCCGATGCGCAGAATCCTTCCTCCCGGGACCCCATCCCCGCCCGGCATCGGGCATGCGGGTAGCCGAGCCCCCAAGCCCCCCTGAGACGCATCTCCGGAGCCGGCAGGCTCCAACCTGCACGAGACGACGATGAGATGACCGCCAGGAGCGGGGGAACGCCCCAGATCGCTACGCGCTGCTCTTCTCTCGGCGGCCGACGGCCGACTGGGGCTGGTAGGCGCACCAGATCGCTACGCGCCGTCCGGGACTTGGCGGCTGCGGACGGTCTGGGGTCGCTCATAAGCCGCCCACGAGTGAAGGGCGCTCGCCCATGGACGGCGACCGACCGTCGTGGGCGGTCGAGAGCGGGCAGATGGCTGGCGGGCCCGTTCGCCCGACTCGCTAACTCCACCCTGTGCTGTCCCTTCCATCGCTGCACGAAGATCCTTCTCGTCCCCGCCGTCAGTAGGCCACTGGCCCACTCCCTCGTATGTCGACCCGTCGTACATAGCGGTCTGCCGCGACTACCAGCCCTCGACACCCGTCTGCCACTGAGACGGGAAGGACCCCGTAGCGGTCTGGTGCGCCCACTGGCCCTCGATACCCGTCTGCCGCTGAGACGTGAGGGACCACGTAGCGATCTGGTGCGCCTACCAGCCACGGACGGCCGTCAGCCGCCGAGACGTGCGCGACCGTGTAGCGATCTGGTGCGCCTGCCAGCCACGGACGGCCGTCAGCCGCCGAGACGTGCGCGACCGTGTAGCGATCTGGTGCGCTATCAGCCCCAGACGGCCGTTGGACGCCGAGAAAAGAGGAGCGCGTAGCGATCTGGGGCGTCTCCCCGCTCCTGGCGGTCATTTCTTCGTCGTTTCGTGCAGGTTGGGGCCCCTTGGCTTCGGAGCGGGCCATTGAAGGGGGTTTTGGGGCTCGGCTGCCCGTATGCCCGGGGCTGGGGAGGGGTGGTGGTCCTGGGAGGAAGGATTCTGCACCTCCCGACCCGGACCTGCCCTCTCTGGCGAGGGCCGTGTGTGGATTGTTCCCCCTGGCCATCCTTCGGGGGCTTCCCGGCAGCTCTTTGGCATTTCGGTTCGTGTCGGCTTGTCAAGGGTGGCCGAAGGCCATCGCGCAGCGACGCGACGCAGGAGCGCCCTTGACGAGCCGGCGCGAACCGAAAGGACAATGGGCGGCCGGGACGCCCCCGGACACCCTCCGACCCCGGTCCACCGTGACCCCGCCCCTACGAGGCACCGCCCAGCAGTCCGCCCCCGCCCCCGCTACACCAGCGTCTCCCGTACCGCCGCCAGGTCGCCCGACGTCTTCGTTGCGATGAACTCCGTGATGCGGTAGCTGCAGACGCCCGCGGTGGTGAAGGGGTCCTCCTCCGCGATGCGTTCCACCTCCGCGCGGGAGACGCCCGCGGCCAGGATGATGCCGCCGTCGCGGGGGACCTTGCGGCCCGAGGCGATGAAGACGCCCGAGGCGTAGTAGGTGTCCAGCCAGGCGATGTGAGCGTCCAGCTCCTCTTCGATGGCTTCGATCGGGGCGGTGTACGTGAGCTCCATGACGAACATGATCGTCAGGTTACTCTCGCAGCATCATGACGAGTGTGAAGACCCCCGCCAGCGAGGCCGAGGCCCGGGCGATACAAGACGAACTGCGCAATCTGGTCGTCCTCGACGAGGCCGGTCCGCCGCCCGGGCGCGGGTTCGTCGCCGGGGTGGACGTCGCGTACGACGACGAGCGGGACCTCGTCGCCGCCGCGGCGGTCGTCCTCGACGCCGCGACCCTCGACGTGGTCGAGGAGCGCACCGCGGTCGGGCACGTCAGCTTCCCGTACGTGCCCGGGCTGCTCGCCTTCCGGGAGCTGCCCACCGTCCTCGCCGCCCTCGACGCGCTGACCGCCGCCCCCGACCTGGTCGTCTGCGACGGCTACGGCCTCGCCCATCCCCGCGGCTTCGGGCTGGCATGCCACCTCGGGGTGGTCACCGGGCTGCCGACCATGGGCGTCGCGAAGAACCCGTTCACCTTCACCTACGAGGAACCGGGTGCCCGCCGCGGCGACGCCGCCGCGCTGCTCGCGGCCGACGGCGCCGTCGTCGGGCGGGCGCTGCGGACCCAGGACGGGATCAAGCCGGTGTACGTCTCCGTCGGCCACCGGATCTCCCTCGACAACGCCTGCGCCCACGCCCTCGCGCTGAGCCCGCGTTTCCGGATCCCGGAGACCACCCGGCACTCCGACTCCCTGTGCAGGCGGGCCCTGCGCGAGGCGTCCTAGCCCGCGGCCCCCGCCGTCACCGCACCTGGGCCACCCGGAACCGGATCCCCGCCTTCTGGAGCCGGTCCAGCAGGGCGTCGCCCATCGCCACCGCCGTGGTGAGCTGGCCGGCCCGCTCCGGCAGGGCGTCGTACGCGAGGCAGAGCGCCGACTCGGCCAGCATCTTGGCGGTCTCGCCGTAGCCCGGGTCGCCGCCCGACACCTCGGTGTACACCCGGCGGCCGCCGCCCTCGCCGACGAAGCGGACGCTGAACCAGCTGCGCGCCCGCCGCTCGGCGTCGGGCCCCCGGCCCGGCTCCCACAGGCCGGTCAGCCACCGCCGCACGGGCGGCAGCTGCGCCAGTACGGCGGTCGCGCCCACCGCCGCCGTGCCGCCCACCGCCACCGGGAGGTGCTTGACGGAGGCGTACTGCCGGTAGCGGAAGTCGGGGCCGTAGCGCTCCAGTGCGGCCGCCGACCGGGTCACGATGCGGGGGTCCAGCGTGGGCAGCGGCAGCGCCCAGGTGCCGGTCTCGCGGCTGAAGCGCGGCGCGCCGAGCGGTCCCCGTACGCGGCGCCCCGGCCGCCGGGGCTCGTGCAGCCGTCGGGCGTGCGCCGCGGCCAGGGTCTGCGGGCCGCGGCCCAGGGCGGTGAGCACGGAGGCCAGGGTGCCCCCCGAGAACATGGCGTTGGACCGCATGAACCCGTCGACGCGCAGCGGCACGCCCTGCGGCAGCTGTCCCACGGTGAAGTACGCGCCCAGGTCGGCCGGGATGGAGTCGAACCCGCAGGCGTGCACGAGGCGCGCGCCGGTCTCGCGGGCCCGCGCGTCGTGCTCGACGTACGTGCGGTCCACGAACTCGGGTTCGCCGGTGAGGTCGACGTAGTCGGTGCCGGCCTCGGCGCAGGCGGCGACGAGCTCCGCCCCGTGCAGGACGTACGGGCCGACGGTGGTGGCGAGGACGCGGGTGGAGGCGGCCAGCTCCCGTACGGCCGCCGGGTCCGAGGAGTCCGCCTGCAGCAGCGGCAGGTGGGCGCAGGCGGGGTCCAGGGCGGCGAGGTCGTCGCGGAGGTGTTCCAGTTTGCCAAGGTTGCGGCCGGCGAGGGCCCAGCGGCAGCCGGCGGGGGCGTGGGCGGCGAGGTAGGCGGCGGTCAGTGCTCCCACGAACCCGGTCGCGCCGAAGAGCACGACGTCGTAGGGGCGTTCCTGCGCGGCCGGCGTTCTGAGCGGGGTCGGTGCGGTCATCGTGGCTCCTCGCTTGCCCGTGGCGTACGGATGGATACGGGGCAGCGCCCCGGGAAGCGGCTGCGGGGCGGCCGTTCCCGGGGCGCTGTGGTTCAGTGGTGCACCCTCTGGTGGTTCGGAACCACTGGTTTCAGAACTCGTGGTTCGTGACGTGTGGTTCGAACCGGTGGTTCGAGCAGGTGGTTCAGTTGTCCTCGTAGACGCCGAAGACGTCGACGACGAGGTCCAGGTTGCCGTCGCTCTGGTTCCAGAAGTCGATGATGCCGTGGGAGCCGGTGCTCGCCTGGACCAGGTTCGGGACGGTCTTGCCCGTCGTCCAGTTCAGGGTGGAGGAGGTGGGCGGAATCGGCCAGGCCGCGTTGCCGGTGTCGTACTCGTCCATGGAGTTGGGGTCCGGCGTGACGGCGAGGTAGCCGCTGTCCTTGGTGTTGGTCACCGTGGCGTTGAAGACGAAGCCCTTGACGCCGGGCTCGCCGGGGGCGATCGGCAGGTAGATGTAGTCGCGGCCGCCCAGCGGGCCGTCCCAGACGGCGGTGTCGCGGGTGTCGATGAGCCGTTCCGGCGCGAAGGGCAGGTACGCGGCCTGGGACGCGGGGCTGTAGTAGCCGACGACGTCGACGATGACGTCGAGGCCGGCCCAGGCGCCGTTGCGGATGTTGATGCGGCCGTCGGGACCGACGGGGACGATCACCGAGTTGGCGATGGTCTGGCCGGCGGTGAAGTTCAGGTTCGAGGCGGTCGGGGCCTGCTGGCCGCTCGGGTAGACGGTGAGGTGGCCGGCTTCCTTGGGGTTGGTGACCGTCACGTTGAGGGCCACGGCGGTGACGCCGGAGGCGGGCACCTGGCCCTTGCCGGTGATCTGGACGCCGAAGGAGTTCTGTCCGCCGAGCTGGCCCTTGGCGCTGCCGAGGCCGGAGCGGGTGTCGACGAAGCGTTCCGGCGGGAGGGAGGTGTAGCCGCTGGACGCGGACTGCGTGAAGTAGCCGGTGACGTCGGCGATGAGGTCGACCGACTCCCAGCCGCCGTTGTAGAGGTTGACGTAGCCGTTGGCGCCGACCGGCACGATGACCAGGTTCGGGACGGTCTGTCCGGGGGCGAAGTTCACGTTCGACGTGGTGGGCTTGTCGTCGCCGTCGGCGAAGGCCGTGATGTGGCCGCCGCTGGTGGTGTTGGTGACGGTGACGTTGAGGACCACCGCGGTCACGCCGGCCGGGATGCCGCCGTTGCCGCCGATCTTCACGTGGGCGGAGCTGTAGGGGGCGACCTTGGCCTTGGCCGCGCCGGTGCCGTTGCGGGTGTCGAGCAGGCGGGTCGGGCCGTAGGGGGTGTAGTCGGAGCCCTCGGTGGTGACCTTGAGCTCGTTGGTGACCTCGGTGCCCGCGGCCTTGTCCGCGACGGTGACCTTGACCGTGTAGGTGCCGAGCTCCGCGTACGTGTGCTCCGAGGACACGACCTGCGTGCCGGAGGCCGTGGCGGCGGTGGTGGTGCCGTCGCCCCAGGCGACGGTGACGTCGAGCGGGGTCGTCGCGCTCGTGATGGAGCTGTCCAGCTTGAAGCCGTGCGCGGTGACCGAGGCGGCGGACAGCGCAACCGCGAGGGTGGGGTTGGCGGCGGCCGTCGCGGGCGCGGTCTGCGGCGCCGTCTGCGGTGCGTCGGCGGCCTGGTTCTGCGCCGTCGGCAGCGGCTGCTGGACGGAGTCCCCGGCCGGGCTGGTGAACGTGGTGGAGGTGTCCGCCTCGGCCTGGGTGAGGTCGGGCTGGCTGACGCCGCCGGAACCTCCGGTCGCCGGGCCGGTCGCGTGGGCCATGCCGGGTATGAGAGAGACGCCGGCCGCGAGTACGGCTGCGGATGCTGCGAGTCGCCGGTATGACACCGAGCCCCCAAACGGTTCGTGAGCCCCCTGTCAGGGCCGAAAGTGCGCTCAGAGTACCGAGCACCGGAACGGCTTAACACTGGCCCCCACCTGCGTTATCTCTCCGAAACCGGAATCGCCCCGGGGGTGGCCGCGAAGGCCGTCCCCGGGGCGATCAGCGCCTACCGGTGTGGGTGCCCGGTGGCTCAGTTGTCCTCGTAGACGCCGAAGATGTCGACGATGACGTCGATGTTGCCGTCGCTCTGGTTCCAGAAGTCGATGATTCCGGACGGGCCGGTGGCGGCCTGGACCAGGTTCGGGACGGTCTTGCCCGGGGTCCAGTTCAGATTGGAGGAGGTCGGCGTGGGCGGCCAGACCTCCGTGCCGTTCTTGTAGTCGTACAGCGAGTTCGGGTCCGGCGTGACGGCGAGGTAGCCGCTGTCCTTGGTGTTGGTCACCGTGCTGTTCAGCACGAAGCCCTTGGTGTGGGGCAGGCCGTCGGAGAGCGGCATGTAGATGTAGGCGCGGCCCTCCAGCGGTCCGTAGGCCCAGGTGGCGCCGTCGCGCGTGTCGAGCAGGCGGGACGGCTTGACCGGGACGAACGCGTTCGCGCTGTCCTTGCTGTAGTAGCCGACGACGTCGACGATGACGTCGGCCGGGTTCCAGGCGCCGTTGCGGACGCTGATCTTGCCGTCGGGGCCGATGGGGACGATCACCGAGTTGGCGATGGTCTGCCCGGTGCGGAAGTTCAGGTTGGACGCGGTCGGGGCCTGCTGGCCGCTCGGGAAGACCGTGAGGTGGCCGTCGCTCTTGGGGTTGGTGACCGTGACGTTCAGCGCGACGGCGGTGGCGTAGGGCGAGACGTAGCCCATGCCGGCGACCTGCGTGGCGAAGGTGCCGTAGCCCGGGACCTGGCCCTTGGCCGTGCCCTGGCCGGTACGCGTGTCGACGAGGCGCTGCGGCGTCAGCGGCGTGTAGCCGCTGGAGGCGGACTTGGTGAAGTAGCCGGTGACGTCGGCGATGAGGTCGACCGACTCCCAGCCGCCGTTGTACAGGTCGACGTAGCCGTTCTTGACGGGCACGATGACCAGGTTCGGTACGGTCTGTCCGGGGGCGTAGTTCACGTTCGACGTGGTCGGCTTCTCGGTGCCGTCGGCGAAGGCGGTGATGTGGCCGCCGCCGGTCGCGTTGGTGACGGTGAGGTTGAGGACGACCGCGGACACGTTGGACGGGATGGCGCCGTTGCCGGCGATCTTCAGCTGCGTCGCGGTGTAGGCGGGCACCTTGCCCTGCGGGGCGCCGGTGCCGTTGCGGGTGTCGAGCAGGCGGGTCGGGCCGTACGGGGTGTAGTGCGAGCCCGAGGTCCAGACGGCGATCTGGTTGACGGACGAGGCCTGCGTGACCTGGTCCGTGACCGTGACCTTGATCGTGTACCCGCCGGGCTTGGCGTACTGGTGCGGCGTGGTGGTGGTCTGGCCGCCGGTGCCGCTGTCCTGGCCCGTGGTGCCGTCGCCCCAGTCGAAGCCGATGGAGACCGGGTTGGTGGTGCCGTTGGGCGTGGTGTCCACCTCCAGGCCGTGCGCGCTGATGGTGAAGGCCTTCAGGCCCACCGTGATGTCGGCGGCGGTGTCGGCGGTCATCGGCGCGGCGGCCTTGCCCTTGCCTGCCGCCGGGGCCAGCTTGACCGAGCGGTCGGCCGGGCTGTCGAAGGTGGTCGACTCCGAGCGCGCAACCTTGGCCAGGTCGGGCTTGGTGACCCCGTGGGCCTTGCCCTGCCCCGCCGACGGGTCGGCCGCGTGGGCCATGCCCGGGATGAGAGAGACGCCGGCCGCGAGTACGGCGGCGGATGCTGCGAGTCGGCGATAGGACACCGAGCCCCCCCAAAGAAAGTTGTTGAGCCCTTGATCAAAGGCTGAAGCCCGCTCAGAGTACATAGCCCCGCCGACATCGCTCACGGGGTTTCCCCAGGTCGGGGGGCAATCGTCGGAGGCCTTCGGTCCGGTTGCCCCGCGGGTGCCGGTCACCGGGGCTAGCGTGAGGACCGGCCTGTCCGAGTGAGCGGGCGCGACCTGTGCTGAGTGGAGGTGTTCCGTGAAGGCTGCGGTGCGCAAGTGGGAGGCGGTACGGGAGTTTGCCCGGGGGTTGCCGGAGGCGGTGGAGGAGTTCCCGTGGGGTCCCGAGGACTGCGTCGTGAAGGTCAACAAGAAGATCTTCGTCTTCCTGGGCAACGCCGACGGCCCCCAGCCGCCCGGGCTGTCGGTCAAGCTCAAGGACGAGGCGCTGCACGGCCACGCCATGACGGCTCCCGGCGCGGCGCCGACCGGCTACGGTCTGGGGCGCTCCGGCTGGGTGTCCGTGCCGCTGGGGGAGAAGGGGGCGCCGTCGGCCGAGGTGCTGTGTGAGTGGGTGGAGGAGAGCTACCGGACCGTCGCCCTCAAACGGCACCTCAAGGAGCTCGATGCGCGGATCGAGTCAAACGGCTAAGCGCTTGCTCTTGTGCTGAGTGGAACACATTTCTAGCATCGCTGGTGTTACATCAGTTGTGTCACACACTCCACACGGGACGCTGGGGGCTCGATGGCAGTGACAGGAGCCGGTCCGCTCGCGGGCGTGCGCGTCGTCGAACTGGCGGGCATCGGCCCGGGCCCGTTCGCCGCCATGCTCCTCGCCGACCTGGGCGCGGACGTCGTACGGGTGGACCGCCCCGGCGGGGGCGGCCTCGCGATCGACCCCGCGTACGACGTCACCAACCGCAACAAGCGCTCCGTCCTGGTCGACCTGAAGGACCCCGAGGGACCGGGCCTCGTCCTGGACCTCGTCGAGCGGGCCGACGTCCTCATCGAGGGCTTCCGTCCCGGCGTCGCCGAGCGCCTCGGCGTCGGCCCGGCCGACTGCCACGCCCGCAATCCGCGCCTGGTGTACGGGCGGATGACCGGCTGGGGCCAGGACGGCCCGCTCGCCCCCACCGCCGGCCACGACATCGCGTACATCGCCGTCACCGGCGCCCTCGGCATGATCGGCAGCCCGGACGGGCCCCCGGCCGTCCCCGCCAACCTCGTCGGCGACTACGCGGGCGGCTCCCTCTACCTCGTCATCGGCGTCCTGGCAGCGCTCCAGCACGCCCGTACCCCCGGCGGCGCCGGCCAGGTCGTCGACGCGGCCATCGTCGACGGCACCGCCCACCTGACCGCCATGATCCACGGGATGATGGCGGCCGGCGGCTGGCAGGACCGGCGCGGGGCCAACCTCCTCGACGGCGGCTGCCCCTTCTACGGCACCTACGAGACCTCCGACGGCGGATACATGGCCGTCGGCGCGCTCGAGCAGCAGTTCTACGACACCTTCACCGAGCTCCTCGGCATCGCCGACCGGGCCCCCGCCCGCAAGGACCTCGCCCGCTGGGGCGAGCTCCGCGAGGCCGTCGCCGCCCGTTTCAAGTCCCGTACCCGTGCGGAGTGGACGGCCGTCTTCGAGGGCAGCGACGCGTGCGTGGCCCCCGTGCTCTCCCTGCGCGAGGCGCCGCAGCACCCGCACCTCGCCGCCCGGGACACCTTCACCGACTTCGGCGGGATCACCCAGCCCGCCCCCGCGCCCCGGTTCTCCGCGACCCCCGCCGCCTTGCGCAGCGGCCCCGCCCAGCCCGGGGCGGACACCGCATCCGTGGCCCGAGACTGGGACGTGCCGGGCATCACCGGGAAGGGCGGGGCCGCCTGATGGAACTGTCCATGCTGCTCGACTACGCCGGCGACCCGCGCCGGGCCGCCGACGAGGCGGCGGCCCTGGAGGCGGCGGGCCTCGACGCCGTCTGGGTCGCCGAGGCCTGGGGCTTCGACTCCCCGACGATCATGGGTTACCTCGCGGCCCGCACCGAGCGGATGAAGATCGGCTCGGCCATCGTCAACGTCTACTCCCGCACCCCCGCCCTCATCGCCCAGACGGCGGCCGGGCTCGACGCCCTCTCCGGCGGCCGCGCCATGCTGGGGCTGGGCGCCTCCGGCCCGCAGGTCGTCGAGGGCTGGCACGGCAAGCCGTACGACAGGCCGCTCGGACGGACCCGCGAGACCGTCGAGCTGTGCCGGCGGATCTGGCGCCGCGAGACCATCGACCACCACGGCATCACCGACATGCCGCTGCCGCCGGAGAAGGGCGGCCGCCACGGCAAGCCGCTGAAGATCCTCACCCGGCCCGTCCGTCCGGACCTGCCCGTGTACATCGCCTCCCTCGGTCCGGCGAACGTCGCGATGACCGCCGAGATCGCCGACGGCTGGCTGCCGACGCTGTTCATCCCGGAGAAGGCCGCCGCGGTGTGGGGCGGCCCGCTCGCCGAGGGAGCCGCGCGGCGCGACCCGGCGCTCGGCCCGCTGCAGACGGTGGCCGGCGGGCTGCTGGCCATCGGCGACGACGCGGCCGCCGTACGCGACCTGGCGCGCCCGCAGATCGCCCTGTACGTCGGGGGGATGGGCGCGGTCGGCAAGAACTTCTACAACGACCTCGCCGTCGCCTACGGCTACGAGGAGGAGGCGCGCAAGATCCAGGAGCTCTACCTCTCCGGCCGCAAGCGCGATGCGGCGGCCGCCGTACCGGAGGAGTTCTGCGAGCTCATGACGCTGTGCGGGCCCGCCGGGTACGTGCGCGAGCGCATCGAGGCCTTCCGGGAGGCCGGCGTCACCATGCTCAACATCACGCCCGTCGGCCCCGAGCCGGCCCGGCTGATCGAAACCGTCAAGAGCTGGCTCTAGGGGGCCCCGTTGCAACGCCGCATCTTCGACGCCGACCACGAGGCGTTCCGCGAGACCGTGCGCACCTTCCTCGCCAAGGAGGTGCTGCCGCACTACGAGCAGTGGGAGAAGGACGGCATCGTCAGCCGCGAGGCCTGGCGCGCCGCCGGCCGGCAGGGCCTGCTGGGCCTGGCCGTCCCGGAGGAGTACGGCGGCGGCGGGAACACCGACTTCCGCTACGCCGCCGTGATCGCCGAGGAGTTCACCCGTGCCGGCGCGCCCGGGCTGGCCATCGGCCTGCACAACGACATCATCGGCCCGTACCTGGTCAACCTGGCCACCGAGGAGCAGAAGCGCCGCTGGCTGCCCGGCTTCTGCTCCGGCGAGACGATCACGGCGATAGCGATGACCGAGCCGGGCGCCGGCAGCGACCTGCAGGGCATCCGCACCACCGCCGAGGACCGCGGCGACCACTGGCTGCTCAACGGCTCCAAGACCTTCATCTCCAACGGAATCCTCGCCGACCTCGTCATCGTCGTCGCCAAGACCACGCCCGAGGGCGGGGCGCACGGCCTGTCGCTGCTGGTCGTCGAGCGGGGGACGGAGGGCTTCGAACGCGGCCGCAACCTCGACAAGATCGGCCAGAAGGCCCAGGACACCGCCGAGCTGTTCTTCCACGACGTCCGCGTCCCGAAGGAGAACCTGCTCGGCGAGCTGAACGGCGCCTTCGTCCACCTGATGAACCACCTCGCGCAGGAGCGGATGGGCATCGCGATGGCCGGCATCGCGGCCGCCGAGCACCTGCTGGAGATCACCACCCGGTACGTCAAGGAGCGCGAGGCCTTCGGGCGGCCGCTGGCCAAGCTGCAGCACATCCGGTTCGAGATCGCGGAGATGGCCACCGAGTGCGCCGTCACCCGCACCTTCATCGACCGCTGCATCACCGACCATTCGGACGGGCTCCTCGACCACGTCCACGCATCGATGGCCAAGTGGTGGGCGACCGAGCTGCAGAAACGGGTCGCCGACCGCTGCCTGCAGCTCCACGGCGGCTACGGGTACATGACCGAATACCGGGTCGCGAAGGCCTTCACCGACGGCCGCATCCAGACCATCTACGGCGGCACGACCGAGATCATGAAGGAGATCATCGGTCGTTCCCTGCTCGGCTAACCTCCCCTCGAAAGGCTTGACCAGTGAGCACCGAAGCGTACGTATACGACGCGATCCGCACGCCGCGCGGCCGCGGCAAGGCCACCGGCTCCCTCCACGGAACCAAGCCGATCGACCTGGTCGTCGGCCTCATCGACGCCCTGCGCGAGCGCAACCCCGGCCTGGACCCGGCCACCATCGACGACATCGTCCTCGGCGTCGTCGGCCCGGTCGGCGACCAGGGCTCCGACATCGCCCGCATCGCGGCCGTCGCCGCGGGGCTCCCGGACACGGTGGCCGGCGTACAGGAGAACCGCTTCTGCGCCTCCGGCCTGGAAGCCGTCAACATGGCCGCGGCAAAGGTCCGCTCCGGCTGGGAGGACCTGGTCCTCGCGGGCGGCGTGGAGTCCATGTCCCGCGTCCCGATGGCCTCCGACGGCGGCGCCTGGTTCAACGACCCGATGACCAACTGGGACGTCAACTTCGTCCCGCAGGGCATCGGCGCCGACCTGATCGCCACCATCGAGGGCTTCTCCCGCCGCGACGTCGACGAGTACGCCGCCCTGTCCCAGGAGCGCGCCGCAACGGCCGTGAAGGAGGGCCGCTTCGCCCGGTCCGTCGTCCCGGTCACCGACCGCAACGGCCTGGTCGTCCTGGACCACGACGAGTTCATCCGCCCGGGAACCACCGCCGACACCCTCGCCAAGCTCAAGCCGTCCTTCGCGGACATCGGCGAGCTCGGCGGCTTCGACGCCGTCGCCCTGCAGAAGTACCACTGGGTCGAGAAGATCGACCACGTCCACCACGCGGGCAACTCCTCCGGCATCGTCGACGGCGCCTCGCTCGTCGCGATCGGCTCCCGCGAGGCGGGCGAGCGCAACGGACTGACGCCGCGCGCCCGGATCGTCTCGGCCGCGGTCTCCGGCTCCGAGCCCACCATCATGCTCACCGGCCCCGCCCCGGCCACCCGCAAGGCCCTCGCCAAGGCCGGGCTGACCATCGACGACATCGACCTGATCGAAATCAACGAGGCCTTCGCCGGCGTCGTCCTGCGCTTCGTCAAGGACATGGGCGTCTCCCTCGACAAGGTCAACGTCAACGGCGGCGCCATCGCGCTCGGCCACCCGCTCGGCGCCACCGGTGCGATGATCCTCGGCACCGTCGTCGACGAACTGGAGCGCCAGGACAAGCGCTACGGGCTCGTGACCCTCTGCGTCGGCGGCGGCATGGGCGTCGCCACCGTCGTCGAGCGCCTCTGAACCGTCCTGAACCCCCTGATCCCCTCCGACACGGCCGACACGGAAGTAGCGAACATGAGCGAGTCCACCACGATCCGCTGGGAACAGGACGAGACCGGCATCGTCACCCTGGTCCTCGACGACCCCAACCAGTCCGCCAACACCATGAACCAGGCCTTCAAGGACTCCATCGCGGCGATCGCCGACCGCGCCGAGGCCGAGAAGGACTCCATCCGCGGCATCATCTACACCTCCGCCAAGAAGACCTTCTTCGCGGGCGGCGACCTCAAGGACATGATCGGGCTGCGCCCCGAGCACGCGCAGCTCGCCTTCGACACCGGCACCGAGATCAAGAGCTCACTGCGCCGCATCGAGACCCTCGGCAAGCCCGTCGTCGCCGCCATCAACGGCGCGGCCCTCGGCGGCGGCTACGAGATCGCCCTCGCCTCCCACCACCGCATCGCCCTCGACGCGCCCGGCTCGAAGATCGGGCTGCCCGAGGTCACCCTCGGCCTGCTCCCGGCCGGCGGCGGCGTCACCCGCACCGTCCGCCTCATGGGCATCGCCGACGCACTGCTCAAGGTGCTGCTGCAGGGCACCCAGTACAACCCGCAGCGCGCCCTCGACAACGGCCTGGTCCACGAACTGGCCGCCACGCCCGAGGAGATGCTGGCCAAGGCGCGGGCGTTCATCGACGCCAACCCCGAGTCGAAGCAGCCGTGGGACGTCCCCGGCTACCGCATCCCCGGCGGGACCCCGGCGAACCCGAAGTTCGCCGCGAACCTGCCGGCGTTCCCCGCGAACCTGAAGAAGCAGCTGAACGGGGCCCCGTACCCGGCGCCCCGCAACATCCTGGCCTGCGCCGTCGAGGGCGCCCAGGTGGACTTCGAGACGGCGCTGACCATCGAGGCCCGCTACTTCACCGAGCTGGTCACCGGCCAGACCGCGAAGAACATGATCCAGGCGTTCTTCTTCGACCTCCAGGCCGTCAACGCCGGCCGCAGCCGCCCCCAGGGCATCGAGCCCCGCAAGGTCCGCAAGGTCGCCGTCCTCGGCGCCGGGATGATGGGCGCGGGCATCGCGTACTCCTGCGCCCGCGCCGGCATCGAGGTCGTCCTCAAGGACGTCACCGCCGAGGCCGCCGCCAAGGGCAAGGCGTACTCGGAGAAGCTGCTCGACAAGGCGCTCTCCCGCGGCCGTACGACCGAGGCCAAGCGGGCCGAGCTGCTCGCCCGGATCACGCCGACGGCCGACGTCGCCGACCTGGCGGGCTGCGACGCCGTGATCGAGGCCGTCTTCGAGGACACCGCCCTCAAGCACAAGGTGTTCCAGGAGATCCAGGACGTCGTCGCGCCCGACGCGCTGCTGTGCTCCAACACCTCCACCCTGCCGATCACCGGGCTGGCGGAGGGCGTCGAGCGGCCCGCCGACTTCATCGGCCTGCACTTCTTCTCGCCCGTCGACAAGATGCCGCTGGTGGAGATCATCAAGGGGGCGGCCACCGGGGACGAGGCCATCGCGCGCGCCTTCGACCTGGTCCGGCAGATCAACAAGACCCCGATCGTGGTCAACGACTCGCGCGGCTTCTTCACCTCGCGCGTCATCGGGCAGTTCATCAACGAGGGCGTCGCCATGGTCGGCGAGGGCCTTGAGCCCGCCTCCATCGAGCAGGCCGCGGCCCAGGCCGGCTACCCGGCGAAGGTGCTGTCCCTGATGGACGAGCTCACCCTCACGCTCCCGCGGAAGATCCGCAACGAGACCCGCAAGGCCGTCGAGGCCGAGGGCGGCTCGTGGACCCCGCACCCCGCGGACACGGTCATCGACCGGATGGTCGACGAGTTCGGCCGCCCGGGGCGCAGCGGCGGCGCCGGCTTCTACGAGTACGACGAGACGGGCAAGCGGGCCCGGATCTGGCCGGGGCTGCGCGAGCACTTCGCCAAGCCGGAGGCCGGGATCCCGTTCGAGGACATGAAGGAGCGGATGCTCTTCTCGGAGGCGCTGGACACGGTCCGCTGCCTCGACGAGGGCGTGCTGACCTCCGTCGCCGACGCCAACATCGGCTCCATCATGGGCATCGGCTTCCCGGCCTGGACCGGTGGTGTCATCCAGTACATCAACGGCTACGAGGGCGGCCTGCCGGGGTTCGTCGCCCGGGCGCAGGAGCTCGCCGCGGAGTACGGGGACCGGTTCCTGCCGCCGGCCTCGCTGGTCGCCAAGGCCGAGCGCGGCGAGACGTACGCGGACTGACCGCGCGGCCCCGCCGCCGCCAGGCCGCGCCGCTGCCCGGCCTGGAACCCCCGCCGCCCGTCCCGGCACGCGCAGGGCGGGCGGCGGGGGCCGGGGCTGCGCCCCCGCCCCCCTGCCGGGGGGGCGCCGC
>NZ_JBEZVK010000109.1:0-15274 GCF_040636955.1 Streptomyces sp. NPDC032472 | reverse complement strand
GAGCCGAGGATGCCGCTGAGCATCTCGCCCGTGCCGATGCGCCCGAAGGTCTTGCTGACCCAACGCGGCAGCACCCCGTA
The DNA here is from genome assembly GCF_040636955.1 of Streptomyces sp. NPDC032472. Lineage (NCBI taxonomy): Bacteria > Bacillati > Actinomycetota > Actinomycetes > Kitasatosporales > Streptomycetaceae > Streptomyces > Streptomyces sp. NPDC032472. Next base: position 15,194 of record NZ_JBEZVK010000109.1, on the reverse strand, counting down.
CCAGTTGGCGTTCATCGCGTGGTGCAGCACGGGCGTGTCGAGGATGCCCGGGGTCCACTCCACCGTGTGGATCTTCGCCATCAGCGCGGTGTTGACCAGCCGCGCCGTGTGGAACAGCCGCTCGTCGCCCCACGTCGGACGGTGGGAGCGCAGGAAGTCGCAGATCGCGTTGTGCTCCTTGGCGAACAGCGTGTGCAGCAGCGACAGCCCGGCCCAGTAGTCGCTGTTCATGCCGGTCCAGTCCAGGCAGTCCTTGCCGGGACGCGGGTCGGCGGGCAGCCGGCCGTCCTCCACGATGAGCCGCCCGCCCTCGCCGGTACGCAGGGCCCGGCAGCGCTCCTCGTCCGAGCCGTAGATCTGCGAACCGTCCCACCAGTGGGTGACCGTGTTCTCGTACGTGGGCGGGGCGTCCGCCGCGGTGTGGGCGACCGGGTCGGGCCGGGTGCGGTTGATGCGCATCGGGCAGGTGCCGCCGTGCTCGGCCCAGTCGTCGTCCTCGGCGAGCGGGACGGTGAACGGCTCGGCCTCCTCGTTGTCGCCGTGGTTGGCCCAGCCGTGGTTCTCGAACTGGATCCAGGCCGCCGCCAGCAGGTTCAGCGTCGGCGCCGGGACGAAGCCCCTGCGGGCCAGCAGCTGCCTGCTGATCTCGCGCGGGCTGGGCGACATCAGGGCCTCGTCGCCCTCCGGGAAGACCATGTCGAGCGGGGCGTTGCGGTCGAGCCGGGTGCCGACCCGGCCCATGTCCTCGTCGTACGGGTCGTAGCCCGAGCCGTCGTACGAGCGGTACGGCAGCAGCGTGGAGGTGGCGCGGCGCGGGCGCTCACCGCCGGTGCCGTAGGTGTCGTACAGGTTCTTGCGGCGCAGGTCGTCGCGGAGCACCCGCAGGTTCAGCAGCCCCAGCGGCAGCGGGAGTTCGTGCCACTCGCGGGCCTCGTTGATGCGGGCGAACGCGGCCGAGCCGAGGCGTTCGAGGAGGCCGGGCGGGCAGGGGCCGGACGGCTGCGGCGGGCGGGCGGCCTGTCCGGGCAGGCCCGCGGCGCCCGGGTCCGGCGCGGACTGGCCGGGGGCCGGCCCGGTCTGCTCGGTGGAGGCGGTGTCGGTCATGGTGTTCCTCGGCGTCGGCGGTGGTTGCGGGGAAGGGGGTCGCAGGCGGGCGGGCCGGTGGCCCGCGCTCAGCGGTCGTACAGCCGGAAGAAGCGGGCGGCGCCCACCCGGCCCCGGTAGGCGGCGAGTTCGGCGTCCACGTGCGCCCGGGCGTCGGGCACGTCGTGCTCCAGGTTGTGCGCGTACCGCTCGGCCGCATGGCACAGCGGGAAGGCGTGCGTGTCGTCGGTCCACGTGAACTCGGTGAACTGCTCCGGCAGCGGGTACGGCGACACCGAGGACCGGCCCTCCAGGCTGGGCACCACGTCGTGCTCGTTGACGAGCGAGCAGACCCGGGTCCGCGGATCGGCGGGCCGCTTGCCGTCGATGGGCGAGCCGATCGCGACCACGTGCGTGACCCGGTACACCGCGCAGAAGTCCGGGTCGGCGGCCAGGTTCATGGCGGTGATCCCGCCCAGGCTGTGCCCGACCAGCGCCATCTGCGCACCCGAGGGCACCACCTGCCGCAGCGCCTTGCACACCGCCCTGGAGTACGGGGTCGAGGGTCTGGCCACCGCGTGCACGGCGCCCAGCAGGTCCTGCGGGCTCTCGCCCCTGAGCCCCGACATGCCGGCGAGCTGGACGACGTACCGGCGGATGCCGTCGGGACCCGTGACCGGCTGGACCAGCAGCGTGCCGCCGGTGCCGACCCTGTCGATGTTGCGGACGTACCCGGCGATGGTGCCGGTGGTGTCCAGGCGGTCCGCGAGCGCGGGGGCCGGGATGAAGGGCTCGGCCCGGCCGGGCCCACGGTCGAGGAACGCCCACACACGCGCGCCGACACCGAGGACGGGTTCGGCGCCGGCCAGGGTGCGGCCGGTCGCGACCTCCCAGCCGGCCTCGTCGTTGAGCGGGTTCTCGTCGGTGAGCGCGTTCCAGGCGAGGATGTCCGCGAAGGCGGGCGCGAGCAGCGCGAAGGTGCGCTCGGCGCCCTTCCGGCCGAGGATGGCGCGGAAGACGCGGACCGCCTCCCGCTGCCGGTCCTCCTCGATGGCCCTGAGCACCTTGGCGGTGTCGGGGTCGCCGAGCAGCTCCGGGTGGTGGACGGCGGCGGCCCGGATCCGGGCCTTCAGGCCCGTCACGGCCAGGCTCACCGCCAGGCTCTCGCGGCTGGTGAACACGCCGAGGAGCCGGCCGACGCGGGCGAGTCCCCGGCCGCGCGCCGCCCAGCCCAGGCCCTTGGGGTCGGTGATCGCCCGCAGCAGGGTGCGCCGGGCGGGGCCGCCCCGGGCGCTGCGGGCCAGCCGGGGGCCGAGGGCGAGCTCGGACGCGTACCGGGACGCCTCGCCCACGCTGTCGGCGGCCTCGGCGAGCAGGCGGCACATCTCGTGCAGGGAGTCGACATCGGGCTCGTGCCCGGTGACGGCGGTCATGGCATCGGTCATGCGGGGCCCCTCCGGGGGGTACGGGTGTGGACGGGGACGCCCTGCTCTCAGCGCGGGGCGAGGGTGAGCCGGATGCCCGCCGAGGCGAGGATGCCCGGCAGCGCCAGGGACGGGTCCAGCGCCGGGCGGCCGCCGGTGACCCGGTGGCCGCGCAGCACCGCCGCGATCAGCCCGGCCGCCGTGGACACCCCCAGGTGCTCGCCGGGGCAGCGCCCGCCGCCGTGGCTGAACGGTGCCATCCGGATGTCCTCGGCCGCCTCGGCCTCCAGCCAGCGCGCCGGCACGAACCGGTGTGCGGCGGGGACCTGTTCGGGATCCCGCTGGTGGAACAGGGCGGGTACGAGCACGGCCGTGCCCGCCGGATAGCGGACACCGCGCCACTCGGTCTCCTCGCGGGTCACCCGCACGAGGTCGGGCACGAGCGGATACAGCCGCAGCGCCTCCTGTACGCAGGCCCGCAGCCGGGGGAGTTCCGGGGCGCCGGCGTCCACCTCGGCCCGGGCCGCTTCCTGTTCGGCCGGGTGCGCGGCGAGCAGCAGCAGGGTGCGGGCCACGAGCTGGTCCAGGGACTCCAGGGCGAGCAGCCAGTGGTGGGCCTGGCCGACCGGGTCCAGCGCTGCGGCCTCCGGGCCGGCCGCGGCCGGGTGGCTGCGGGCGAGCGCGGTGAGGGTGTGCGGCTCGGCCCGGGCCGCGTACTCCTCGACGCGGGCGGCGGCCCGCGCGTACACCGCCTCGGCGGCCGCGGCCCGGCCCTTGCGCAGCCGCATCCAGTTGGCCTCTTCGCGCAGCACCAGCAGCCACCGGGCGAGCTCCTCGTCACCGGCCGCCGCATCGCCGAGCACCATGCGGCGCACGATGCGGGCCACCGTGCGCCGCAGCCGGGCGAAGTCGAGCTCGGCGTCCCGGGCGAGCGCCGGTGCCTCCTCGTCGAGGACGGCCTGGAACTCCCGGCACGAGGGGTGCACCGGCCGGCTCGCCGCGAGCACCTCGTCGTTGATGCGGCGGCGCTCCTCGCGGGTGTCGCCGTGGGAGCAGATCACACCCGTGGGCTCCAGCAGCGACAGCCCCTTGTACTTGTCCGGCGCGTCCAGGGCGAGGGTGCGGACCGGCAGCTCGTAGAACTGCCGCAGGTCGGCGGGGTCCAGCAGGACCAGCAGCCGTCCGGACAGGCCGCGAACCTCCACCGGCGCCCCGCCGTGCCGGGCGCGCATGGCCCTCAGGGTCGCCGCCGACCAGCCCTGCTGGCCGAGGGCCGCGTAGGCCGCCACGACCTTGGGGCGGGCGGAGAAGGCGCCGCGGACGAAGGCGGGCAGGGTGTGCGTGGCGGCGAAGCGGGCGGTCTCGGTGCGGCCGGCGCGGGCGGGACGCGGTACCACGGGCCGGGGCGCGGGGGCCGCCGGCGTCGAGGCGGTGGCCGAGGCGGCGGTGGGCGGCGTGCCGGACGAGGCGGCGGCGGTGAGGTCCTCGGTCATGCCTCCACGACCTTGCCCGGGTTGAGCAGGTTCTTCGGGTCGAACAGCCGCTTGAGCGCGCGCTGCAGCTCCAGGCTCGCCGGATCGAGCTCGCGGGTCAGCCAGTCGCGCTTGAGGGTGCCGATGCCGTGCTCGCCGGTGCTGGTGCCGCCGAGGGCGAGGCCCGCCGCCATGATGTCGTCGTACGCGGCCTGCGCGCGGCGGAACTCGTCGGCGTCCGACTCGTCGAACACGACCGTGGGGTGGAGGTTGCCGTCCCCGGCGTGGCCCAGCGTGAAGATCCGCAGCCGGTGGCGGCGGGCGATCTCCTCGATGGTGCCCATGAACTTGGCCAGTTCGGAGCGGGGCACGGCGACGTCCTCGATGAACGCGGTGGGCTTCCCGGCGAGTCCCGCGGCGAAGGCCCCCAGCGCCGGGGAGACCAGCCGCCGTGCCTCGATGATCCGCCGGGACTCCTCGGCGGTGGTCGCGGTGACGACGTTCTGGGCGCCCGCTCCCTTGCACAGCAGCGTCATCGCCATCAGGTCGCGGATCGGCTCCGCGCTGTCGCTCTCGACGATGAGCGTGGCGGCGGCCCCGGCCTCCAGCAGCGGGTGCCCGTGGTCGGAGACCGCCTGGGAGGTGGCCCGGTCGAGGAGTTCGAGCGCGGACGGCACGTGCCCCGCCGCGGTGATGGAGGCGACCGCGTCCCCGGCCTGCGCCAGGCTCGGGAACTGCGCGAGCAGCGAAAGGGCCGGCGGCCGGACCGGACGCAGGCCGAGCGTGGCGCCGACGATGACGGCGAGGGTGCCCTCCGAGCCGACCAGCAGCCTGGTCAGGTCGTAGCCGGCGACCCCCTTGACGGTGTCGCGCCCGGTGCGCATCCGGCGCCCGTCCGGCAGGACCAGGTCCAGGCCGCGCACGTAGTCCGCGGTGACCCCGTACTTGACGCAGCAGATCCCGCCGGCGCCCGTCGCGATGTTCCCGCCGATGGTGCAGTGCTCCCAGGAGGCCGGGTCGGGCGGGTAGCTCAGGCCGTGCTCGGCGACGGCGTCGTTGAGGCGCTTGGTGACGACACCGGGCTCGCAGCGCACGAGCCGGTTGGCGGGGTCGATCTCCAGGATGCGGTCCATCCGGGCGGTGTTCAGCACGATGCAGCCGTCGACCGCGTTCGCGGCGCCCGCGAGCCCGGTCCGTGCGCCCTGCGGGACGACCGGGACGCCCAGCTCGTACGCGGTGCGCATGATGTGCTGCACGTGCTCGGCGGTGCGCGGGAAGGCGACGGTGGCGGGGATGCCGGCCTCGGAGAACGGCGCGGCGTCCCGGGCGTGCGCGTTCAGTGTCTCGGGGTCGGTGTGCAGAACGTCCGCATGGTCGGTGAGGAGCGTGCGCAGGCGGGACAGGAGGGGGGTGTCGGGGGACATTCGGGCCTTCCGGAGATCGGGGCGGTGGCCTGCTGACGGGCGGTCTGGACGGGCCTAGAGGGAGGGGAGTTCGGTGGTGACGGGCACGTCGATGAGGACCGGCCCGTCCTGCTGGGCCGCGGCCTCCCGTACGAGCTTGGTGAGCTCGCCGGTGCCCTGGGCCCGGTGGGCGCGCACCCCGTAGCCGGTGGCGACGGCCGTGATGTCGATGCCGGGGATGTCGAGGCCCGGGGCGCCCTGGGCGTGCTCCAGCTGCGCGAACCAGTGGAGGATCGCGTACCGGGCGTTGCTGAGGACGACGAAGGTGACGGGGACCTTGTGGACGGCGGCGGTCCACAGCGCCTGGACGGCATAGTGGATCGAGCCGTCGCCGATGACGCAGACCACGGGCCGGTCGGGAGCACCGAGCTGCGCCCCGACGGCCGCGGCCGCGCCGAAGCCGAGCCCGCCGCCCGCGGAGAAGAGGTAGGAGCCGGGGGTGCTGATCCGGGTGGCCTCGTGGAACTGCGGCACGTTGGAGGGCGATTCGTTGACCCAGAGGGTGTTCTCCGGGGCGCCCTGGGCGACCGCCCGCAGGGCGGCGAGCGGCGTGAGGACGCCGTCGCCGGGCTCGGAAGTGCGCAGCGGGTCGGGGGAGTGCGGGTGCCCGTGCGCCCCCGGGCCGGCGGGCGCCGGGTCCGCCGTGCCGGCCGCGAGCCCGTCCGTCAACGCCTGTACGGCCAAGGCGAGGTCGGCGACGACGGCGTCCCCGACGGGGGCCCGGGCGGCCTCCTCGGCGTCCCGGGTGAGCAGGACCAGCTCGGTGCCCTCCGGCAGGTGGGCGCCGGGGACGTACGGGTAGTAGCGGAACACCGGCGCCCCGATGACCACGACCAGGTCGTGCCCGGCCAGCTGCTGCCCGAGCGGCCCGATCGCCGGGACCAGCTCCCCGCGGAACTGCGGGTGGGTGCGGGGGAAGGAGACGCGGCAGGAGACCGGAGCCGCCCAGACGGGCAGTCCGCTGCGCTCGGCGAGCGCGACGACCGCGTCCCAGGCCCCGGAGGCGTCGACGTCGTCCCCGACGACGAGCACGGCCGAGCGGGCGCGCGAGATCCGCCCGGCGAGCGCGCAGACAGCGGCCGGATCGGGTGCCGCGGCGTGCACGACCCGGCGGGCGGCCGCGGCCTGCCCGGCCCGGTCCTCCTCCTCCGTCAGCTCCGCGTCGAAGTCGTCCATGGGCAGGGAGAGGAACACCGGCCCGTGGGGCGGGGTTTCGGCGAGCTGGACCGCCCGGGCGAGCGCCGGGGCCACGTCCGCGGGGCGCGGGGGCTCGTACGCCCACTTGACGGCGGGCTGCGGCAGGAGCGTGGCCTGGGGGTTCGACAGCAGCGCCTCCATGGTGAGCATGGCGCGCACCTGCTGGCCGGCGGTGACGACCATCGGGGTCCGGTTCGCCCGGGCGTTGAGGACGGCACCCATCGCATTGCCCGTGCCGGGGCCGGTGTGCAGGTTCACCAGCGCCGTGGTGCCGGAGGCGAGCGCGAATCCGTCGGCCAGCCCGACGACGACGGCCTCCTGCAGGCCGAGCACGTACCGGAAGTCGTCCGGGAACCGCTTGAGCATCGGCAGTTCCGTCGAGCCGGGGTTGCCGAAGACCGTGGTGATGCCACGCGCTCGTAGAACATCCAGAACCGATTCGCGAACCGTGCGCATGTGGATCCTTCCGCCAGCCGGGAGCACTGTCGGTGATCAATCCAGCACACTGCGTTGATCTTTACAAAAGGGCATCTCCGGCCCCGCGAATCTGCTATGCGCGCCGCGTGTCCCCAGTGCTGCACCGCCCGCGCCGAGTGCGGCGATTGACGCCACGTCTACCGGATCCGCCGGACATCCCTCCTGTGGGTGGGGAGCCCGTTCACTCCGTCGGCGGGGCGCACCGGGATTGCCGGGCGCCCGGGGTGGCGTGGGCCGTGCACGCCCCGGCGCGTCCGCGGCGGCGCCGCCCGGGGACGCGCCCGCGGTGCGCTCCGACTCAGGGGCGGAAGCGCAGGGGGTGGTCCGCCGGGATCTCCACCACGGCGATGCGCACGCCGTCCGGATCGGCGATCCACATCTCGACCAGGCCCCACGGCTCCTTCAGCGGCGGCCGCAGCACCTGCGCGCCGCGCCCGCGCAGTTCCTCGTACGCCGCCTGCACGTCGGCGACCTGCAGCCACAGCCGCAGGCCCGGCGCGGGTGGGGCCTCGGAGCGGCCCGACACCTCGAGGAAGCCGCCGCCGAGGAAGTAGACCGTGCCGCGCTCGGGCCCGGTGCCGAACTCCCGGTAGACGGCGAGCCCCAGCACCTCGCCGTAGAACGCGCGCGAACGCTCCGGATCGGTGGGGCGCAGCAGGACCCTGCTGCCGAGTACGTGCACCATGCGCCCGAATGTACGTCCGGCGGGCCGGGCGCGCCCGGGCATCGGCCGGATCGGCCCGGCGGATCGGCCGGATCAGCCGCACCCCGGTGCGTACGGCGTGTTCGGGAGGTGGCGCTCCCACAGCTCGCGGTCGTGCGGGCCGGCCGTGGCCGCGCACAGCCGCGGGACCAGCCGGGCCGGATCCGTCTCCCGGACGCGGACGGTGTCGTCCCAGCCGCATCCGCTTCCCGCGCCGCGTGCGCCGGGTCGCCGACCCCGTCGTGCGGCTGCGGCCGGACCCGTCTCCACAGGGCGACGACGCCGCTGCGGGCCTGCTGCCAGGCCTCCGTCGCCATGGCGGTGAGCAAGGCCGACACGGCCGATGCCACGAGCTCTTCCCCGGTGGACCCCCTCGTACCGCTGCGCCCCTGGCCCCAAGGGAGGAGCCGCCGGGCGTACCGGGAAGCGGTTCGGGCGGATCGCCGCTTCTTCGCCCGCTCCGGCGGCGCCCCTCACACCTCCAGGGCGGCCGCGTCCAGGGCGGCGGTGAGGCGGTGCAGCCGGGTCTGGAGGTCGCGGATCTCGGCGAGTTCGAACCCCGTGGCGGCCGCGATCCGGCGCGGCACCTCCGCGGCCCGGGTGCGCAGGGCCGTACCGGCCTCGGTGAGGACGGCGTGCACCGAGCGCTCGTCCTCGCTGCTGCGCTCGCGGCGGATCAGCCCGGCGGCCTCAAGGCGCTTGAGCAGGGGGGACAGGGTCCCGGAGTCCAGCCGCAGGCGGGCGCCGAGCTGCTTGACGGGGGTGGTGCCGTCCTCCCAGAGGACGAGCATGACCAGGTACTGGGGGTAGGTGAGCCCGAGGTCCTTGAGCACCACCCGGTAGACGCCGCCGAAGGCCCGGGTCGCCGCGTTCAGGGCGAAGCAGATCTGCCCGTCGAGACGGAGGAAGTCCTCGTCGCGCAGGTCCTCGCCGCGAAGGGTGTCGGTGGTCGGCTCGCTCATGCCGCCAGTGTACCGGGTACACCTTGCGGGCGATTCGATTGCGCACAATTTAATTGTGTGCTCTAGTAGTGGACGTAGTCGGCCGGGACCGCACCGGCCGGCGGAACCACCACCGCGAGAGGAAACCCCGATGGACGCGCTGTACACCGCTGTCGCCACCGCCAACGGCCGCGAGGGCCGCACCGTCAGCTCCGACGGCCAGATCGACCTCGCGCTCGCCATGCCCCCGGCGCTCGGCGGCAACGGCCAGGGCACCAACCCCGAGCAGCTCTTCGCCGCCGGCTACGCGGCCTGCTTCGCCAGCGCGCTCGGCCTCGTCGGCCGCCAGGCCAAGGTCGACACCGGCGAGGTGTCGGTCACCGCGGAGACCTCGATCGGCAAGGACGACACCGGCTTCGGCCTGGCCGTCACGCTGCGCGTCGAGCTGCCGGAGTCCCTCGCGGGCGAGACGGGAGCCCTGCTGGTCAAGCAGGCGCACGAGGTCTGCCCCTACTCGAAGGCCACCCGCGGCAACATCCCGGTCAACCTCGTCATCGAGTAGCCCGTCCCGGGGACTGACCGGCGGCGCCCCGGGTCCCACCCCACCCCAGGGCACCGGCTGACCCAGACACCCGGCCCGGGCCCCGGACCCTCGGTCCCGCCGCCCCCCGACGGCAGGGCCGAGGGCCGGCGGTCCGGCCCGCTGCGCGGAGCAGCTCCCCTCGCCGCCCCTTCCCGAAACGCCTGCAAACGCCGGCGAGGGTCAAAGATCGGGGCTCCGCCCCGGACCCCGCGCCTCGAACGCCGGCGGGGCTGGAAAGTGCCGGCGGGGCTGGAAAGTGCCGGCGGGGCTGGAGTTGCCGCGCAGCGGCACAATCCAGCCCGCGCGGCGTTTGAGCGCACCGGCGCGAAGCGCCCGGGTCTTTCATCCCCGCCGGACCTTCCCAGCCCCGCCGGCTTTTGAGGCGGACGGGGTCCGGGGCGGAGCCCGCCACGCGGCGGAGCCGCATATCCGGCGCAGCGGGAAGGGGCGGGGAGGGGGACGGCTCCGCGCAGCGGCAGCCCGACCCCGGCCTACCCGATGGTGACCACACGCGCCCACGCCGGCGGCGCATCCGGCACGTAGTCGGGATCGTGCTCGCGCCACGACCGGCGCGCATGCTCCCGCGGGAACAGCCCCACCACCGTCCGGCACGACGGCCTAACGGCGGGCCACCGCGTCTGCCCGTCCGTCAGGACCACGATGACGTCCGGCCGCGGCTGCGTCCGCAGCGCCCTCGCGAAGCCCGTCCGCAGGTCCGTGCCCCCGCCGCCGACCAGTGGAATGCCCTCGGCCCGGCACAGCGGGTGCACCAGCCGGGCCGCCGCATCACACGGCAGCACGGTGACCAGGTCGCGCCGCCCGCCCACCGCCCGCGCGATCGCCGCGACCTCCAGCAGCGCACTGCCCAGTTCGGCGTCGCTCACCGACCCCGACGTGTCGATGATCACGGAGACCCGCGGCGGCCTGCGCCGCAGACTCGGCAGGACCACGCCGGGCAGCCCCGCCGAGCGCCTCGACGGCCGGCCGTACGAATAGTCCTCGCCCGCGCCGGAGCCGGACGCCGCCGAGCGGACCGCCGCCCCCAGCAGCTCCCGCCACGGCTGCGGCGGATGAAACGCCTCCTCCGCCCAGCGCTGCCACGACTCCGGGGCGCTGCCCGGCCGGCCGGTGATGCCCTGCGCCACCCGGAACCGGACCGCGTCCTGCTCCTGTCGGCTGAGGCCGTGCGCGCCGTCCGGCCCCAGGTCCCAGTCCCGCTCCAGGCCGTCGGCTCCGCTGCCGCAGTCCAGCCAGGCCAGCGCCGCCGCGTTGCCCTCGAGCCGAACGCGGCGCACGTACTCCTCCATCAGCAGCCCCTCGGGCAACTGCAGCGAGTCCGGCCGCACGGCGCCCGCGGGCGCGAGCAGCCCGTGGCCGTACACGTCGTCGTTGATCTCGCAGTCCGCGGCGATGTTCATCCGCAGCCGCTCGGCCGGGCCGCTCAGCCCGAGCTCCCGGGCGAGCCGGTCACCGCGCCCGTGGTGGTCGCGCAGCAGGTGCGACACCTCGTGCACCCATACGCCGGCCAGCATTTCCACCGGCGTCCGGTCCACGAACCCCGGCGAGACGTAGCACCGCCAGTGCCGGTCGACGGCCATGGTCGGCACCTGCCGCGACTCCACGGTGTGCAGGGCGAACAGCGCCGTCGCCAGGTACGGCCGGACCCGGGCGGCGTGCAGGCGCGCGGCGAAGAGCTTGTCGCGGTCCAGGGGTCCTGCGCCTGTTCCTGGCCCCACCATCGACGGCGGCTTGGACCTCCCCGCGACCGGCGGCTTGGGCCTCCCCGCGACCGGCGGTTTGGGCCTCCCCGCGACCGGCGGACCGGGCCGTGCCCGAACCGGCGGCCCGGGCCTCGCCGCGCTCCCCGCCCCCCGGGCGGTTTCCGCGCTCACCGGCCCGCCTTGACGGCGGCCCGGCCCCCCGGCGTACGGTCCGCGGCGCGGTCCGCCCGCCGCGAGAGCGACACCGCTCCGGCCAGCCGCTCGATGGCCGCCGGCACGTCCCACTCGTCGCGCCGCAGCGCGGCGAGCGTGGTCGCGGGTACGACGACCAGATCCGGGGCCCCCGTCTCCATGGCCCGGACCAGCAGCGTCCACGCCGCGTCCCAGCGGGACTTCTCCGGGCGCGTGCGGACCGCCGCAACGACCCCGTCGAGCACCGCCTGACGCAGGTCACCCCGCTCCGGCAGTACGGCGGCCTCAGGGTCGGCGAGCAGCACCTCGGGGTCGGGCAGGTCCATCCGGTCCAGGCTGGCCAGCAGCTCCAGCCCCGGCCCGTCCCCCACGGTGCCCCTGACCAGGAGGGAGAGCACGTCGCGCGTGGAGCCCGCCGCGCTCGCGAAGGCGATCAGCCGCAGCGCCATGTCCCAGCTGCGCGGCGACGGCCACGGGCCGCCCCGGCGCGTCTCGTTGTTGGGCAGCTGGTGTACGAGCTTCGGGCGGGCGGCCAGCAGGCCGCACACGGCGCGGCGGGCGAAGTCCACGGCCTCCGGCAGCCGTTGCGGGTCCAGCCGGGGCAGGTCGGCGCGGGGCCAGGTGCCGCCGAGGCCGCGTACGACGACCTCGTGGTCGTGCGTCCACTGCAGGTGCACGAACCGGTTGGCCAGCGGCGGGCTCAACTCCCAGCCGTCGGCCGCCGAGGACCGCGGATTGGCGGCGGCCACGATCCGTACTCCCGGCGGCAGCTTCAGGGCGCCGATCCGGCGCTCCAGTACGAGGCGCAGCAGGGCGGCCTGGACCGCCGGCGGCGCGGTGGACAGCTCGTCGAGGAACAGCAGCCCCCGGCCGGCCCGTACGAGCCGCACGGCCCAGTCCGGCGGTGCCATCGGGACACCCTGCTCCGCGGGATCGCTGCCGATGACGGGCAGCCCGGAGAAGTCGGACGGCTCGTGAACGCTGGCGATCACCGTGGTCAGCGGCAGGTCCAGGGTCTCGGCGAGCTGCGTCAGCGCGGCCGTCTTGCCGATGCCCGGCTCACCCCACAGCAGCACGGGCAGGTCCGCGGCCACGGCAAGGGTGAGCGCCTCCAGCTGCATGTCGGGGCGCGGTTCGGTGGTCGTGTCGTTCAGCAGCGCCAGCAAGGCGCCGGCGACGTCGAGCTGGTCGGGCAGGGACGGGGAAGCGGGCGCGGGCATGGGCATGGGCATGGAAAGAGTCATGTCTGAATCACCTGGGGATCGGCCGCAGCAAGCGAATGAACGGGGCGAATTGATCAAAAGGGGGTGTGGATCAGCGAGAGGCGGTGAGGCGGCGCGCGTGGGCGCGGCGGTCACGGGTGCGGTGACGGCCGGGGCGCATGCGGTGGCGGTCGAGGTCGGGTGCGACCGGTCCCGCCCGGAACTGTCCGTACGTGATCCGCCGCTGCGCGGCCTCGTCCAGCGCGTCCTTCAGTGCGCCGGTGCGCAGGACGGCCTCCGGGCCCAGCAGGCCTTCCACGACGGCCAGGGCGCCGGCCGCGTCGCCGTGGTCGAGGCGTTCGCGCACGCCGGAGAGGCAGTCCGGACTGCGGTGCGCCGCGTCGATGGCGCGCAGGCACGGCAGCGGCGGGCCGCCCAGCGCGACGAGCAGCTCCTCGCGCCGGAGCTCGTCCGGACCGTGGTCCAGCGGGGCCAGTGCGCCGTCGACCAGGCCGATCCGGTGCAGGGCTCAGCGGCACTCCACCAGGAGCGCCCCCCCGGCCGGATCCGGGACCGCTGCCGGTCCGGCCGGCGGCGTGTGCTCCGGTACGAGTGCGGCGGCGACCAGCGGGTGCAGCCGGTCGGCCCGGATCGCACCGGCGCGGAGCAGCTCCAGGTCGGGCAGCACCCAGGTCGCGGCGTCGGGCAGGAGCGGCAGCGCGGAGGCGCGGTCGCCCGCAGGCGCGGCCGTGATCCGCCCGGCGGCCGCCGCGGCCAGGTGCAGGACCAGCCGGTGCCGGCCCCCGAGCCGTACGGCCACGGATCCGGTACCGGCGGGCTGTCCCTCGGCGCGCAGCAGGATCCCCGCCTCGGCCGCCCACCGGTCCACGGCGCAGCGGAGCCCGTACGGGACCGCTTCCGGAACCGGCGCGTCGGCTCCGGGCGGCCGATCCGCCCCGGACCGGGCCCGGAGCTCGCCGCTGCTGTCCGCGTCCCACAGGTGGCGGTGCAGGTCGAGGCGGAACCGCCGGTTGGGCCTGAGGTGCGGGTGCAGCTGCGGATGGCGGTGGCCACCGCCCTGGCCCCGGGACCCGTCCCACAGTGCGAGGCTGATCCGCTGGCCGGCATCCGCCCAGGCGGGGGCGGTCCGGGCGACCAGGTGCACGGGTGTGGCCCCGTACCGGGCGAGCGTGACGGTGAGACCCGGACGCAGCAGCCCGTCGGGGGCGATCCGCGGCATGTGCCAGCGCAGCAGCTCGGGAGCCAGGCGGTGCAGATCGGCCCGGATCCGGGCCGCAAGCTCCCTGCCGTGGGCGCGCACGGCGGACCGCAGGTCGAGGTCGACGTCGAAACCGGCGGCGGCGCACGCCCCCGCCCAGTCCCCGGCGAGCCGGCGGGCGGTAGCGGTCTCGATCATGGACGGCGGCACGGCGAACTCGCGCACGCGCAGCCAGAAGGGAAGGCGGGAGTCCCCGTCCGCGATGTGGTGGTGAAGGTGCATCAGCACTCACCTTGCGCGGCCGGTACCCCCGATCTGGTGAGGGAGTCAGTGATCATCGCGCTGATCGTAACGCCCACCACTCCGTAGGGCCAGGGCTTTTTGCGGGCTGCCTTCGTCCGGAGCGGTCTTTGGCCCGGAGGTGAGCGTGCCCCTTGCTCCGCCCTGCGTCAGTCAGTGCCCGAGCCACGACCACCGGAACCTGAGTATCAGCATCAATGTCAGTGCCGGGACGTAGCGTGCCTCCATGCCTCCGCAGAGCGTCATCCCCGACCCCGTTTCCCCGTTGGGTCTCGCTGCCGCAATGGCGGAGCCCGAACTCCCGCGCCCGGAGGACTGGAAGCGGGTCGTTGCCACGCCCGACGGGGGGTACGTCGTGTGGGCCCGCAGCAGCGGTTCCGGTCCGGCGCCGGCCCCGTGTCGGCCCGACCTGCTGTTCGTCGAGGGGGTCGGGCCCGGCGAGCTGCTGCGGCGGCTGGGTGCCGTGGAGGACACGGTGCGGACCCGGAGCCGGGAGGAGGCCGAGTACGCCGCGGCCGCGCCGTGGGCGGCGTACCGGCCGATGGTGAGGGCGGGGGCGGCCGGGCGGTGGGCCTACGCGGTGCAGGACGCGGGGGTGGAGCAGTTCGACCGCCCCGCCGTGTTGCAGCGGGTTTCGGCGGGTGGGCGAGCCCTGGCCGTGCTCGCGCGGCCGTCGCGGGTCGATGTCCACGTGTACGAGGACGGGCGGCTCCGGCCCAAAGCGGTGCGCCGGGTGCCGGTCGTGGGCGAGGGGGGAGCGGAGGCGGCCGGCTTCGGTGGGGGGCCGGCGCTCGGCGGGCTGCTCGGGCCAGGGCCCGAACCGGTGCCGTACAAGGAGCTGCTGGCCGGGCTCGCCGAGGAGTTCGGGATCAGCGGCTGGCGGGGGGTCGGGGACCGGTTGGCCGGCGCTCTGTTGCTGCCCCTGCTCGACGCGCACCAGGAGGCCGCCCCGCAACCGCCGGGTCCGTTCTTCTCGGCGCGCGGTGTCGAGCCGGCCGCGGTCATCGAGGGGATACCCCTCGACCGGCTGCGCGCTGCCGTCGCCTCCCAGATGGTGCGGCTCGCCGGGGAGACCGGCTTCGACAGTGATCCCGAGGTGGCGCGGGCGCTCCGGTCGCTCGTCCGTGGGGAGGAGGTCCGGCTCGTGGCCGACGGGCCGTTGGACCTGCGGCTGCGGAGCGTCCTCGCCGAGGCGCGGGCGGCGCGGCAGATGGCCG
>NZ_JBEZVK010000108.1:0-15385 GCF_040636955.1 Streptomyces sp. NPDC032472 | reverse complement strand
CCGCTACGAACGCAAGGCAGAACACTTCCTCGCGTTCGTCGGCATAGCCGCAGCCCTCATCTGCCACCGCCGCCTCACCAAATGAAACGACCTCTTAGGACGTCCGGTGCCACGCCGGCATCGGCGTGGCGCTGGGCATAGCTGTGGCGGTAGGCGTAGGGGAAGATGCGGCTCTTGTCGAAGGGCAGCATTCGGGTGACTGCCTGCCCGCTCTCCTCCACGGTGACGGGGACCAGGAAGTCGGGCAGCGAGTTGACCCAGGTGCGGTGGCCTTCGCCGATGGAGTGGATCGGTTTGGTGCCGTGCGGGTTGGCGCGCATGCTGGGCAGCAGCTTCAGCTCGCCGACGGGGGTGTCGGGGAACATGTCGCGAACGCGCTGCTGCTGGGTGGTGATGACGGCCGCGGTGGCTTTGCCGATCGGCAGACGTCGGCCCTTCCGGTAGGACTTGTGGTTGTCGTAGATCAGGACAAGGGAGCCGTCGGGGTCCTGGCCCAGGCAGTCGTAGGGCAGGTCGCGGATCTCCTCGGGGCGGCGGCCTGTGTCCATCAGCAGTTCGGTGCCCACGCGGACCTCACGGCTGATGAGCTGCTCCAGGTCGTCGAGGTGGTCGCACAGCTGGCGCATGACCGCGTCGGGGAGGTCCTTGCCGGCCTCGGTGTCCTCGGGCTCGTCCGGGGTGTCTTCCCGCTGCAGGCGGAAGTCGGTGGGCAGGCCCGCCATCGGCTGTCCGGGATGAGTCAGCCCCAGGGTGCGGATGCGGGTCAGGACGAGCGCGACGTTGCGTACGGCCTTGCTGCGTGTCCGGGCGCTGATCCTGCCGGTCTTGGTCAGGAACGCAAGCCGGTTGCAGAAGGCGGCGATGTCCCGGCGGTGCAGATCGGGCGGGTGGATCCCACCGTCCTCACGCTGCAGCCGCAGGCTCTCCGACAGCAGGTTCATCGCCGTCACGTAGTGCTGGACCGCGGTGCCCGGCCGTTTGCCCCGCCGACGTGGCAGGTCGTCGTACGCCCAGTGCTTCACCGCCTCGCGCAGTGCCGGCTGGGAGATCCGGGTGAAGTCCAGCGTGCCGGTCTGCCCCGTGAAGACCATCAGGTCCCACACATCCTTGCGGTGCTCCGACTCCGGTGACGCGCCGAGCCGGCCCAGCCACATGAGCATCGTGCGGACCACGCCGCAGGTGGACTTCACGTTGCCGAGCGCGGCGAGCGCCTGCGGGTCGGCCAACACCTCCAGGGTCGGCGCCTGCATCTGCCGCAGCTTGTCGCACAGCGGCCGAAGGAAGTGATCCCACGTCCTGGAGCCTGCCTCGGTGCGGGCCTGAAGCCCGAAGAGGACCTCCGCGACGACCCGGTCCGGCAGACCCCGCAGGCACAGCTCCCGGTCCGCGTTGATAGCAGATGCGGTGCGCCGCCATTCCTCCTCGTCGTTCACCTCACCGCGCCTGCGGGCGTACTTCAGCCGCAGCTGATGGACCTGGCAGTAGGGGGACGTCTCGTACTCGCGCAACCGGTAGCAGACCGCCACCTCGCACTGGCCCGTGCCCGCGCGGGGTGACCGCGGGATGGTTGAGGAAGTCCCCGATCCCCACCTTCAGGGTGTCCACCCGCTGGCGGTGGTGGGGCCCGCACAGCACCAGCTTGGCCGACTTCGCCGGTCGCCCGCAGCGCGGCACCCCGCACATCTCCTGCCTCATGCCCAGCATCTTCGACTTGGTCATGGCGACGAAGTCCTCCAGAGGCAGGCCCGAAGCCTTCCAGGCCCGCTCGCAGCCCGTGCACATCGGCCGGCCGAACCGCACCCCCCTGGAGCAGCCCTTCACCGAACAGTCCGGCATGCCCAGCACCGGATGGTCCTTGGGGAAGAAGATCACCCGCGTGTCCCAGTCCCATCGCACGACCCTCAGGAACTCCGCGTCCAGGGCGTCCACGATCTGCCGGGTCCGGGAGTCTGCACTGCCGCCCGGCTCCGCAGGAAGCAGCACCGGGGCGGTCATCGCTCCACCTGCCCGGACAGCTCGCGCGGCGAGGGAACACGCTCGACCGCCTCGCGTACCCGGCTACGGTCCGGGATCACGTAGGGCGCAACCGAGCCGGGATGCTCCTGCCCCAACAGCATCTGCACCTCGTCCCAGCTGCCGCCGGCGTCCGCAACGTTGCTGCCGAACGCCCGGCGGGCCATGTGCGGGCCGACCTTCCGCCCAAGCACCGCCCTCCGGGACAGGCGGTCGAACAGCTCTCCCATCGCCGCAGGAGACATCGGCGCCCCGAGCGGCTCGCGGAACAGGTTCACCAGCAGGAAGTCGCTGCCCCCTGCTCCCAGCTTGTCCAGGCGCTCGTCGACGTACTGGTCGAAGCCCTGCACCACCAGGAAGTCCAGCGGCTGCACCCACGCCCTCTTCGACTTCGACCAGGCCCGGTTCACATTCGCCCGGCGCCGCACATGCACGTGCGCCCCTTCCACGTCACAACCCAAGGCGCGCGAGTCGGGCAGCAGATGGCAGTCGCTGCGGCGCAGCCCCGCCACCTGCCCCCGCCGCAGCCCCACCCGAGAGTGCAACAGCATGATCAGCCGGTCCCGGGCACTGCGGCATGCGAGGAACATCGCCACCAGTTCCTCGTCCGAAGCGCGGTCGACGTCCGCCTGCGGCTCCTGCAGCCGGTGCCGGGCCCGCAGCCGGTAGTACAAGCCGGTCTCCTCCCCCTTCGCCTCCTCCGGCAGATCCCGGCTGTCCGCCAGCTCGTACAGCTCCCCCAGCACCGACCGTGGCGCCGCGCCCACTGACACCGCGTACGACAGCAGCCCCCGCACCGCGGCCAGCACCCCGTTCACCCGCCGCTCGCCCCGGACCGGCTTCATACCGGGGCCCCACACCACGGTCGGGTTCTCCGCGCCCAGCCGGCTGGGTGAGTAGCGCAGCCAGACCATGAACATCCCGATGTCCCCTGCGGCCTCTTCCCACCTCCGGCCCGTGGCCCGGCACCACTGGAGGTAGAAGGCCGCCCCGCTGGCGTACGACCGTGTCGTCAGTTCCGTCCGGCTCCGCCCGAACCGCAGGAACCGAAGCCACTGATCAGCCACGGGCACGACACACCACTCGTCATCGACGACGGTCCAGTACCGGGCTCCGGACGGCAGGTCCACGGGAAACGCCCGCATGCGTAACTCCTTCAAAGTGACGGTCCATGCAACAACCCGCCACAGAGCCACACCCCCCGAGAACGAGCCTCGGAAGACCAACGAAGCCCTCCCCCGCCACGTCACACCACAACCTCATCCACCCCAGAAAACAGGAAATCGAGCGGGTACGGCTCTACGAGCGCCAGCAACTCGACTCGGGGTTGTGGATGGACCGCATCGGTGTGCCCCTGTGGCAGACGGCCGTCGGCGGCGGCGCCGAGCCGGTGGAGTACGCAACGTGGGTGACCTCCGCGCAGCTGCGCCCGATCCCCGGTGTGGACCCGGACGGCGTGCCCACCCACCGTCAGCCGACGTTACGGCGTCCGCAGGCCGGTGGGCATGGCTCCTGGACGGCCGGACTAGCGGCCGGGCGGCCACCATCCACGCCGAGGGATGCCGGCTGGCCACCGACCGGGCGCGGCCACTGACCACCATGCGGGCGCTGGATGCCCTGGCGCGGCCCGGGACGGCGGCGTGTACCGGGTGCGACGCCGCCGAGGTCCTGCTGCCGATCCTCCGCCACGGTCAGGACGAGGGGCGGGAAGAGGCAAACCAGCCTCACTGACACGAAGCGGCCGCCCGGTCCGGAACACGCGCACACCGCCAACACGCCAGCTGAGCAGGATCAGACCGACATCGCGCATTCGAATTCAGTACCCGACCACCCGCCGATGTCACTGACGAGTCGCGCTCGGATTTCCCTTCTCACTCAGGTCCCGCGCCGGTCCGGGCGACTTCAGCCACCACCCTGGAAGGCCCACAGAACGAAGGCCACTGTGTAGAGCACGAAAGTGGTCAGGTGCGCGCAGACCAGGGCGGAGAAAACGCCGGTCCCGCCCAGGACCAGGCCGCGGGCCCGCGTGTCGGGGTGGAAGGACGACTGCCAGGAGGCCGCCAGCAGGGCCAGCGGAACGGCGTACGGAACGGCCAGCCACGCTGTGGCGTGGACGATCGGGGAGGAGCGGTAGCCCCATGCACCGCCCAGTACCGCCGCCACGGTGAACAGCGCCGGGGCCAGCCACCACGACGGGGCCAGAGGTCGTTCGGCCGGAGGTGTCAGGGGAGGAGTCGCGTTCATGACCCCATTGCACCGCCCCACCCGCGGCGTCCGCATGGGCGCATGTACTCAGAGCGCCCGATCCGCGTACCCAGCCCGGTCCCGTGCCAGTGGCGACCGCGACCGCGGATCCGGCCGATGACCCGCCTGGCGACCAGGCGAAATCGAGGGGGTTGAGGGTCGGGCCGCGATCGGTGGGTGGCGTCAGCCGGGCTCGGTGATCGGTTCACAACCTGGACGTGACGGGCGCCCCCGAGGCAAACATCGGCCTGCTGCCGCAAGCGGTACATCGGCTCGCGATGCACCCGGTGGTGAAGGGAAGTCACGGGGGATTGACTGCCCAGGTCAGCGGCCGGTTGGATGGGCTTCCCAGCCAGCTAGGGGGGCACCATGACCCACATATCCGTCCGCCGCAGCGACAATCTGCCGTCCTGTTCCCGCTGCCGCGGCCCGCTCATTCTCGCCGCACGGATGCCCCAGCGGGACCGGTCAGGCAGCCCCATCACCCTGGAGCTGTGCGAGGCCTGCGACACCGGGGACACTGCGGCCGGCGACCTGCTGCGCTTCTTCACCTCCGGCGGTGGCAACGACACCTCCCGCGCCGCGGAAGGAGCCGAACTCATGGTCGCGTTCCAAAAGGAAGTGATGGCCGCGCACGGCTACTCATTCGTCAGCAACCCGAGCACGGGGGCCGTCTATCCGCCGTACACCGGCGACGCGCCCCGCGGCCGCGGCTGACCGCACGCGACCGGAGCGCGCCACGGCGTTGATGGCCGGGGGAAGGGACTTGCGCGGCGCTGCCCATCACCGCAACGGCCCTTGCCGGCGGAAAGCCTGGCCGCTACCCAGAGGTCGGCCGGTGGCCGGCAACCCGCCCGGCACACCCCGGCAGGCCATGGCCCCTTGCGCGGAGCCGGGTCGAGGGGCGGGCTCCCCGCGTCGCGCTCACACCAATCGCACAGGACTGCCGTAGGGCGTCTGCGTGTCGCAAGCGCTGAACCACAATGCAAGCGCCCAGTGTCAGCTACACGTCCACTTCTCACACACCCCTGCCAGGACAAAAAGCTCTTTGAGCGTGCCTGCCAATATGGATAGGGGCGCTCCTGCATCACCAGCCTCTTGAGGAGCCGGTATGGATTTGAGTCAGCCAAGCTGGTTTGCCGACCTGGGTTCCTGGTGGGTACCGGCGGTCGGGCCCGAGGTCGCGGGCAACGTCCGGCCATTGGGCCTCGACGCCCATGGGGCCCTGCACGTCGCCTGTTCCAGCAGGGCTTGGGAGGAGCAGGTCACCCTGCTGAAGGAACCGATCACCGTGCGCCTGAACGCGGCCCTGGGCGCCCATGCGGTCAGCTCCGTGCTCGTCGACCTCAGAAACGGCTGATCACCAAGCGGTACCAGACAGGCCGCCCCCGGCAGAATGCCAGCACAGCGCGCCAGCAATCGTTCCACGCTCAGTGTTTTGAGAGCGTCCCGGGCTTATCGCGGCCTGCCGGCCCGGCTTCCGGCCGTAAAGTGACCGACGCTGAGCTGTACGTGCAGGCCGGGGGAAGGGGAGCAAGTCCGTGAAGGCAGTGGTGCTCTACACGCTGCTCTGGGCCGCCACAGCCGGGGTCACCTGGCGGTGCCGGCGCACGTGGCGTCGAGGCGCCGACCAGTTGTGGCCGGCCAAGTGGGATGCCCTGGCCGGGACTCTTCTCATGCTGGCCTTCTCCACGGTGATGACGCTCCAGCCCCTCGACGTGGCCCCGGTCATCACCATCAGCCTGGCCCTGGTCCTGCTGATGGGGGCTGCGGCCAGCGCGATAGCCAAGCCCGTCTCGGCCCGGCGTGCCGATTCCGCCACCAGGGCGATGCGCAGCGGGCTCGGACTTCCCGTGGAGCGGCGCATGTGGCGTCCTGCCACCATCGGCGTCCTGTGGTGCACGGGCGCGTTCCTGCTGCTGAATGTGTGGTTCTTCGCCGTCTCGATCACCAAGCCGGGGCCGGAGATGGACCCGTCCATCGATCACGGGTTCGTAATCTCCTTCGGCGTCATCGTCCTCGGTCTCTTGCACGCCGGTTTCCAGCAGGTACGCGTCGGCCGGGAGCAGCGGCGCGTCCGCGACGCCGAGCACGACTACCTCGCCCAGGCCACACCGGAATCCGACCTCCCCCGGTAACGACCCGGCAGGCCCCGTTGAATGGCCGATTCAGCACTGAAGCCGGACTCCCACATGCGCGCAGGGCCCGCGCCCCGAGGACACGGGCCCTGCACGTTGCCCACTTCACCATGGTGGCCAGCATCAGCCATTCCCAGGACACCAGCCCCCGGCCCCTGGCCCCCGGCAGTCCGCTACGGGGCGGGCGTGAACTCCACGTCGGTGCCGCCGCAGCCGGCCGCGATGTCCAGCAGGCGGTCCCGCTCCGCCTCATCCACCGCCAGGCCCCACCGCAGCTTCGTCGCGGTCCACTCCGCGCCGTACCTGCACAGCGCATCCGGCGATGGCGGCAGCCACTGGGCCGGGTCCTGGTCCGCCTTGCTCCGGTTCGAGCGGGCCGAGACCGCCACCAGCGAGGACGGCTGGCCCTGGTCGTTCGCGTACGCCTCCCGCCGCGCCGCCGTCCACGCCGAGGCCCCAGCTGGCGGGGAGCGCTATTCGAGGCGTGTTGTATTCCTGACCGCCTTGGTGGCGGACAAGTCTGGTCATCCTCACGGATCCGGCCTCATGGCTTGGCGTTTGCTCCCTGATCATGGACCCGGAGTCAGATCTCTTGCCTCGCCCTTCGACCGATCAGGAGCCCGCGTGTCCATCGAGCTCGATTTTCCGGATTTTCCCTACGCGGAAACTCCCGGCGGCATCACCTGCTGGCAGAAGCCCTGGAATGGCGTCCTTGTCGTGGTGGACCAGATGCCTTTCAAGACCGGCGACGAGGTAACTTTCCACATCGCGGTCTGCAGCGACGCCGCTGGGGAGACGCCGGCTGCGGAGATCCAGGGCGTCGCGCGCATCACCGCTGACACGACCTCGGCCGACTACACAATCCCGTGGGACGGCGTCCTGGACGCCGTCACCGAGGGTTCCATCATCGCCTTCTACACGCTCACCCCGGCCGACGGCAGCGCTTCGTCGACCTCGCAGGAAGCCATCGTCCGGTACTCCCGTCAGGGGTCCGGCGGTGGCGTTTGCGGTCCGGACAACTGAGCCACGTGGGACAGGTCCTCTCTCGCCAGTGTCGTTCGCGCCCGCATCGCCATGACGGGCAGACGGGGATCAGCTGTGGCCTTGCGGCGTGCGGGCTTCCAGATAGACGGTCCAGTCTGCTGCGGCGCGGCGGCGCCATTGTGTGGCGGTGACGACGTGCAGGCCGAGGAGTGGGGGAAGAACAGGTGGAGGGAGGTCTTGGGCGAGTTGGGTGAGAGCTGTGTTGCGAGCCGGGCGGATAGGAATGCCGTGCGCCGTGAGTCGGCGGGCCAGCACCGTGGCAGAAAGGTGCTGGCCGGGGCGGGTACCGGGAAGCAGCCAGCGGGTGGGTGAGTTCGCTGCCCAGCCAGAGGGGGTCTGGTCGGCGAGTTCGGTCATCAGGACGGACAGGGATTCGGGGAGACGGATGGGGACGCGGTCCAACATGACGGCCTGATCGCCGTTGAACGTGGTCAAGGCGTCGGCGGGTAGGGATGCGATCCGGGTGAGGTGCTGGCCGAAGAGGAGCAGGATGGCACCGGCAGCCCGGACTTCAAGGGGGAGGCTCCTGTCGTTCAGGCACTGGTGGAGAAGCTCCCAGTGGGAATCCTCGTCGAGCCCGACGGGGTCGGCCTTGGGCCGGTGCGGGACGTGGAGGTCGCGGCTGTGGCCTCGGCGTGCGGCCCAGACAGCGAAGGCGCGGACCCCGTAGCGGGTGCCGGGGTTGTCGGCCAGCCACCAGTCCATCTCCCGCTGGGTGACTTCGGCGAGCGCGAGGCCGTGGTCGTTCATGGTGGTGAGGAAGGCGACGGCGAGGTTGATGCGGGCGTAGGCCCAGCGGACACGGTGCTTGAAGCCGCCCGGCCTTCGGTCGGCCCGGCGGGCCCTGGGCAGGAGGGACCAGCGGACATAGGCGCGCAGCAGCAAGGCGTGGTGGGGGTGGCGGGCCGCGGTGCGGGTGAGGTGGCGTTCGATGCGGGCGGTGAGCTCGTCGCGCTCGGGCAGAGCCTGGTAGGTAACCAGGGTGGTGCGGAGGTAGTCGATGGTCTGGGTTCCTCCTCGGCCGGAGGTGTTGTGGGTCATGGTGTCCAGACCTCGTGGGTCAATGGGTGGCCGGCGGCCACGAGGTCGGTCAGCAGGCGGGCGGAGTGCGAGTTTCGTAGCCAGTTCAATGCAGTCCTCGGCTGATCGCACTCAGCCAGGGCGGTACGCATCTGGTGGTACTGACCGCTGGCTTCGGCCGGGGCGGCGTCGAAGACGGTGGCGAGGCGGTCTTGGAGCGTGCACCGGTCGCACAGGCCTCGGACCATGTAGGAGAGCGGGTTGGTGCAGCGAGGGCAGGCGTAGGGGTTGGGGTAGCCGGAGCAGGGTCCGCAGATCCGGCGTTCGCCTTCGCGTCCGATGAGGACGCGCTGCCGGTGGCAGGCCGAGCACTGGCCTGGACGGGTGCGGGCCGTCCGGTAGCAGGACTTGCATACCGACCCCAGCGGCCAGCGGGCACAGACGGGGGCGGATCTCTCCGCACACGGTGCAGGGTCCGACGTTGGCGTGGGCGGCGAGGATGCCCTCGCAGCCGAGGCAGACCCTGCCGCCGGACACCGCCCGTCGCAGCAGGCGTACGCGTCCGCAGCGCAGGCAGGCCGGGGCTCGGACCCCGGGGATACCCAGGTTCGCGAGCTGAGTAATCAGGGCCTGTACTGAGCGGGGTGCGTCGGATGCACCGCTGACCAGGGCGTCGGGGTGCTTCGCAAAGTGAGCGCGGGTCCGGCCCCGGGCGGACGGGGTCATGCCCGCGACGATTCGGGCCGCCTCCGAGGCGGGCAGTCCGGGCAGGAACGCGGTCATCCGCTCCCCGCGAGTTCGTCCCACGCCGCAGGGAACGGTCCGACGCTCACAGGCCTTCCGGGCGTCGTACGCGGACGCTGCGCGCGGGCGGGGCCACGGCTCGGTCCACGGCGTCACCGGAAGCCACCGGCTTCGCCGTCTGCCGGTGGACGGCCCGCACCTCGATCAGATCAGCGGGGGAACAGTCAAGGATCCCGCAGAGGGCGGCGAGGGTCTCCATCGAGAGCCTTTGCGGGGGCTGTGTGACCAGCCGAAACACCTGCTCCCGCGACAAGTGCACTCCGTACTCGGCCAGCTGTGGCACCAGGTCCGTCGTCTGGAACATGTCCCGTTCGGCCATCAGCCGCCGCAGGTTCCACACGAATCCCATCTTCTTCATCACCGCGAGCCCCACTCCTTACAGTCCGCGGGCCGCTCAAGGCGGCGCCGCAGCGACGCTTCCAGCAGCCGGTTGCGGTAATCGTCCGACACCCACGTGTACATCGCGGTCGTCGCCGCATACGCGTGGCCGACTTGCTCCTGCACAAACCGTTCTGGATATCCGAACTCGACCAGGTGCGTGATGTAGGAATTCCTTGTGTCCGCAGGGGCCGTGTGCGGATCAGTCCGTGTTGTCATTGAGCTGGCCGGGGTTGAACGTTGCGTTCGGCACCGTGATATCTGGGTGTGTTGCATTACGAGCACGTCCGCATGACGCAGACCACACTCCCGGGTGACGTCGGGTCTTGACCTGGGCTTCGTGGCGGATGGCTCAGCTTCGTGTGAGTCGCACGAGGATGAGATATTCGCCTGTGATCTCGATGTAGCCAGCTTGACGGCGTACTCGCCCATCGTGAGGTCGATGCGCAGGTGATCCTCATGGAAACGGGGCTCGC
The DNA here is from genome assembly GCF_040636955.1 of Streptomyces sp. NPDC032472. NCBI lineage: Bacteria > Bacillati > Actinomycetota > Actinomycetes > Kitasatosporales > Streptomycetaceae > Streptomyces > Streptomyces sp. NPDC032472. Next base: position 5,268 of record NZ_JBEZVK010000108.1, on the reverse strand, counting down.
CGCCTTGAGCCGCTGGGCGACGACGCGGTGGTGCAGGCCAGGCTCAGGCGACCAACCCTGAGGGCCCCACGTGCTCTCCGCGATGCAGTCGTGTCAGCGCTTGACGCGGCCTCGGATCGAGAGGACGGCGAGGCCGAGCAGCACGGGGATCACTACGCGCACGGCGATCTGGAGCACCTCACCCCAGGGTGTCAGCGCCGGCTGGATACCGAGCGGCAGGCCGATCGCAGTTCCGCCGCTGTAGCGCAGCGCACCCCAGAACGACATCACCTGCGGTTTGGCATATCCGTGATGGTGCGCCAAAAGCCATGCCGCAAGCATCAGCACCAGGGTGAGCGCCGCGAAGGCCCGCCAGGCCCGCAGGGCGTAGCCGGCCGTGAGCCAGTAGAGGGTGAGTACGGCCCGCTCGATGCTGAACCGAGGTGCTGCGTGGCGGCGCATCTCCATCTCGCCGTAGTAGAAGTCGGCCGCGCCGGGCTCGTCTTTCGCATCCTCGCGCGCCTTGCGCAGTGCCCGGTAGAGATTGGCGATCTCCTGGGCCTGCTGCTCGCGGTTGGCCTGTCGGCGGCGGGCGCCATGGCACTCAGTGCGTGCACGGTCATGGGCGGGGTGCGGCGGGCGATGAACCCAGTGGCTGATGCCGGCGGGCCAGGACCCGCCGGCATGCCAGCCTGCTTGGCGGATGCCGCGCTCATGTGTGGCCCGCCAGGCATGTTCTTCGGCAAGGGTCTGCCGCCGGGTCCACCACCAGAGCGGCGGCCAGGCCCATCCGGCTTTGAGCCCGGGCGTTGCCGTGAATGCCTTCGGGCTTTCCAGCCGCAGACGGTCAAGGTTGTGCGCGCCCGCAAACTGGGCTGCTTGCAGATCAACATTGGCGAAGGCTAGCCCAGCCACATCGGCGCGACGCAGCGACGCCACCCACGGCTGCCCTGGAGGCCGTGGCGGCCCGCCTGGCCCATCCGGCCACCACCCTGAAAGCAGGTCATCCTCGTGGAGTTCCTTGATTGAGGGTACGCCGGCGAGGATTGCTGGAGCCGCGAGGTCCGCATCATCGAGGATGACCTGGGCCCAGCGAAGGCGGAAATGCACACCGGCTGGGAACTGGGCCCTCTCACTCCGAACTGTCCCCACACTCGCCTCGATCCGGATCCGTTGCTTGAATACAGAGTCATCGAGCAAAAGCCACCCGCGAAGGAGTATGGGTCCGAGCCGCTTGGCTCGATCGAATGTCACGCTTTCGAATCCCGCCCCTGTCTTGAAGATAGCGCCATCGAACCTGGCCTCGTTCTCGAACGCCGCCCCGACGAACCAGGCATCATCCTCGAACACTGTCCCGGCGAATCCCGCCAATCCACAAAACCTCGCCGCATGGAACTCGGCTCTGCCCCCGAACGTTATATTCGAACCGAACCAGACGTCATCTTTGAATGTAGCCTTTTCGAACCAGGCCTCATCTTGGAACGTTGCAACGTCGAACCTGGCCTCATCCTCGAACGTTGCACTGTGGAACCTGGCTGCGCCCTTGAATGTGGCGCCGCCGAACCAAGTCCATCCAGTGAATGCCGCTTCCGCGAAACTTACTGCAGCGCCGAACGTCGCATCATCGAACCAGATTCTGCTGAACGTCGTGTTGCGGAAAGTGGCCTCCTTGTTAAACGACACCCCGTCGAACCTGGCCTCATCCTCGAAGGTAGCTCCCTCGAAGTTGACCGCGCTCCCAAACTCTGCGCCAGCGAACCAGCTCCGGCCCTTGAACGTGACATGGCCCAACGAGACTGGGCCCGGGAACGAGGCGCGATCGAACCGCACGTCCTGGAGAACTGGCATGTGGTCCCTCTTCCGAGCGGCGGCGAGAAGCTGGCCTAGTAGGTCGCCGCTGATCCTCACGCCACGGGCGTCGATGTGACCGTCCTCGCTGACGCGTTTCAGGGCAGCCTCCAGGTGGTGCTTGTCGTGGAGGAGGCATCCTTCCATGCCCTCGGCACGGATGCCGATGCAGCTAGTCACCCCACACGCGTCCCACTCAAGGTTGACCGTGCCCGCCATGTCCACCACCGTGATCGAACTCTCATCTCAAGTGCAGGCTCTCATGCAACTGGGGCGCCGAGGAGGAAGGCAGGCGCGCGTCCCAGGTCCGAAGTCCAGGAGCGCTCCGGTCACGCGCCCTTCTGAGCTTCCGCTTGGGTGGGCAGCACACGGATAAGGGTGCATATGGGACCAGAGCAGAGAGTCAGCCAGCGCCTGTCGGCAGCATCCGCTGCTGCCAACGACGGAGGATCAGGACCGTTGCCTATTTTGATCTTTTCGTAAGTTCGGTGGGTGTGGTGGATGGATGGTCAGACCGGTATGGGCGAGGAACGACCATGGCAGTTGTGGGTTGCGGTTGATGCGGTGGATGCCTTGCTCGGTGGCGTCGGCGACATCGGCGAGGTGGTCGCCGGCGAGGTTGGCGAGTTCACGCTTCTTGAGCGAGGACCACAGCAGTTCCACCGGGTTCAGCTCGGGAGCGTAGGCGGGTAATCGTTCCAGGGTGAGCCAGTCCTGTTCGGCGACCCAGGCCCGCATCGCCCGGCTCCAGTGGGCGGACAGACCGTCCCAGACCAGGACCACCCGCTCGCCGCGATAGAACACCCTCATCTGCTCCAGGACCTCGATGAGCCCGGCGGTGTCGTAGCTGCCGGGCTTGAGGTGGAAGCACAGGCGGGCCCCTCGATCGGGGTCGGTGGAGTGGTATCCCAGGGCCCCGGCCATCGACGCCCGCTTCCAGTTCAGCCGGTGCCGCAGGAGCGGGGTCCGACCTCGGGGTGCGTAGGTGCGGCGGATCTGAGGGAGCAGGGAGACGCCTGATTCGTCGAGGAAGACGATCCAGGCACGTGTGTTCACGGCCCCTTTTTGATGCGCGGCCACTCGTGCGCGATCCAGCGGGCGATCTCCGACTCGTCCCGCTCGACCGCCCGCCGCTCGGGCCGCTGCAGACTCCATCCGAGCCGGCCGGTCAGCAACCGCCACACCGACGCCCTCGATAACACCACCCCCGTTGCCCGGGTGACGACCGCGCCGACTCGTTCCAGGGTCCACAGGTCGGCCTCGAAACCATGCGCCTGGGCACCTTGCTCCAACGCGGCCCGGACCATCTCGACCTGGGCGTCGTCCAGCTTGGGCGGACGACCGGTGGCCGCACGCCGCCGCAAGGCCGAAGCACCACCTTGCTCCCACACCCGCCGCCAACGCCGCACACTCTCGGCACACACCCCCACCGCCCCCGCGATCTCCGCATTCGAGACGCCCTCCTCGAACAACTCGACCGCCCGAACACGACGCGCCTCCGCCAACTGAGGCCGCGACAAAGAAGGAAGGGAGGAGCCGACAGCCGAAGAGGAAGGTTGAAAAGCCACCCCGACAGCCTCCCACCCACACGGCCACCACACCCACCGAACTTACGAAAAGATCAAATAAGAGGTCGTTTCATTTGGTGAGGCGGCGGTGGCAGATGAGGGCTGCGGCTATGCCGACGAACGCGAGGAAGTGCTCTGCCTTGCATTCGTAGCGGCGGTGCAGGCGTCGGCAGCCGGCGAGCCAGGACACGGTCCGCTCGACGACCCACCGGTGGCGGCCGAGCCGCTGTGAGGACTCGATGCCCTTGCGGGCGATGCGGTGGCGGATGCCGCGTGTGCGGAGCCAGCGGCGCAGGTGGTCGTAGTCGTAGCCCTTGTCCCCGTGGAGCTTGGCCGGGCGTTGGCGTCGTGGTCCACGTGGTGAGCGGATGGGCGGGATACCGCGTGCGGCTGCAGGCCGAGGCTGTCGTGCGTATTGACACCGGAGATGCCCAGTGACAGGGGCAGTCCGTTCCGGTCCGTGATCAGGTGAATCTTCGATCCGCTCTTGCTGCGGTCGGTCGGATTCGGTCCGGTCAGTGGCCCCCTTTTGCCGCCCGGACGCTGACCGAGTCGATCGCGCACCGCGACCAGTCCAGCTTGCCGGGGGCGCCGAGTTCGTCGAGGATGACGCGGTGGAGCCGGGCCCATACCCGCTGCCGGCTCCACTGGGCGAACCGCCGGTAGACCGTCTGCTAGCAAGGCCCGAAGACCGGTGGAAGCTGCCCTCAGGTGCAGCCTGATGTGGCCACGAAGATGATCGCCGCCAGGGCCTCTCGATCACCCGCTCGCCGACGACCGCCGCCCTGCGGGCGTATGACCTCGGTCGGAGGCACCACCCGCCGAAACAGTTCCCACAACTCGTCCGGCACCAGCCGCTCAACCAGATCCGCCACGAACCTTTCAACGACCACGAGCGCCAAAAGAAACGATGTCTTAGACCGTGTCCTATGTGGTGAGGCGTCGTTGAGCTTCGCATGGGGCGGGGTACGTGGAGTTGGATTGTTCCGGATGGGTTGTGGGAGATCGCGGAGCCGCTGATCCCTCCGTCCAGGGTGCGACCGCAGGGCGGCGGGACGCAGGACACGCCGGATGAGACGCTGTTCGCCGCGATCATCTACGTCCTGGTCAGCGGGTGCGCCTGGCGGGCACTACCGCCGTGCTTCGGGATATCGAAGTCGACCGCCCACCGCAGGTTCCTGATCTGGTCGAGAGCCGGAGTCTGGGGCCGGCTGCACGAGGAGATCCTGCACCGCCTCGACGACGCCAGCCTCCTCGACCTCTCCCGAGCGGTCCTCGACTCCGCCCACGTCAGGGCCAAAAAGGGGGCGAACTCACAGGTCCGAGCCCCGTGGACCGGGGCAAGCCGGGTTCCAAGATGCACATCCTGTCGGACGCGAACGGACTGCCCCTCCTCGTTGGCCTCACGGCCGCCAACACCCACGACAGCCAAGCTCTGAAGCCCATGGTGCTCGGTCACCAAACGAGACACGACCCTCACCGCGGCCGCCACTTCAAGCCCCAGCGCCTTCATGCCGACAAGGCTTATGAAATTCCTGAACTGCGGAAATGGCTTCGCGGCAAGCGGATCGGCGTCCGCATCGCACGCAAGGGCATCGAGTCCAGCGAACGGCTCGGGCGCCGCAGGTGGGTGATTGAGCGAACCATGTCCTGGCTGACCGGCTACCACCGACTCAACCACCGCTACGAGCGCCACCCCCGCAACTACCTGGCTTTTCTTGGTCTCGCCGCGACCCTCTGCTGCTACAAACGACTCGTCCGCCTCACCACATAGGACACGGTCTTCTGGGGGAACGCGTAGGTATCGTCGATCCCGGCTGGACGGCTCTCGCGTGCGGGCTCCAGGAGTTGTCGCAGAGGCGTGTCCCCCAGC
>NZ_JBEZVK010000107.1:0-15871 GCF_040636955.1 Streptomyces sp. NPDC032472 | reverse complement strand
GACATGGGGGATCGCTCTCCTTGATAGCCGTGGGGGACTGGCTGAGAGAGTGCCAGTAAGACGAGCGAAATGACAGGTACGCAACATGGATTTGACCTGCCGTTGTCCGTTGAGCGGCGGACATGGTCCGCTCAACGAACGAAAACGGTGCATTCCGCTTACGTCGAACCGGAGTTGTCGGCCGGAGGTTGTCCTCAGCGCTGCCGAGGTGTGGTTGCCGTGTGCCGTACGGTGAAATTCCGTCGCAGGAACGCCCCCGGGTTGGTGGGATGGAGGCATGAGCTTCCCTCGCACCGCAGCGACCGAGGTGGTCGTTACCCCGTCCATGTCCGCGATCTGACGCCCGCTGACCTGCCGTCGTGCACCTGGTCGGGATCCGCGACCCACCTGCGCCATGTGGCAGGCGAGTTGGAGCGGGCGGCGGCCGGCGAGGTGGACTACCTCGCCGTGTGCACCGCGGCCGACCTCCCGGTGGCCATCGGCGGCGTCGACTACCGGATCGCCTCCGACGCAGGCACGCTGTGGCAGCTCGCGGTGTTCCCGGCCCTCCAGTCCCGCGGACTCGGCTCCTTCCTCGTCCGGGCGGCCGAGGACCGCATCCGGGCGCGCGGTCTGCCCCGGGCCGAACTCGCCGTGGAGGACGACAACCCGCGGGCCCGCGCCCTCTACGAGCGACTCGGATACGCGGCCTTCGACCGGCGGCCCGACGCCTGGGACGAGGAGGCGCCCGACGGCTCGATCCGCAGGTACGAGACCATGTGCACGCTCATGCGCAAGCACCTGGCCTAGGAGGCCAAGCTCCCGCGGCAGTACGAATGTTCTAGGGTCGGCGTCATGAGCACGCAGAACCCGACCCTTGAGTCGCTCCTGTTGCAGGTCGCCCGCCAAGATGCCGTGTGGCAGGCCGAAAAGGACCTGAAGGCGCTAGGACCCGAAGGGGTCGGCAGCCTGCTGGAGATACGACGAAACGGACCGGGCACACTGCGCCGCCACGCGCTCCACGCGCTGGCGATGCTCGGCGCCGGGGACGAGCTGGACGACCGGGACCGGCGGGCGCTGGAGCGCCTCGTTCGGATCAAGCTGCTGAACGACCGGCCGCTGGACTGCCACTGCCCGTTCATGTGGATCGCGGTGCCGGCCGCTGCGTACGAGGGTGTCTTCGACGCCTTGGGGCTGTACGACCGACATCCCCGCGACCATGGCCATGGGCATGTCGGCAGTGCAGCATGACACGGCCGTGACGACCGGCCCCGACGGCGAGGAGCGGACCGTCCACCGGGCCTTCGTCACGCCCGAGTTCGCCGGTTGGCGGATGGTGTTCGGCGGTCCGGTGTCCACGTGCGTCGAGGAGGAGGTGCTGGCCCGGGTCAGCGCGCACTGCGGTCAGGCCCACTTCTACTTCCGTAACGCCTACGACGACGACGACCACATCTGGGCGATCGCCGAGCAGGGCAGGGTGATCCGCTCCTACCGGACCTACCGCGAACCGGCATGGACGGGCGAGCCGATGCCTTGGGAGACCCCTCAGACGGAAGACGAATACTGGGAACCCGGCTTGTACGAGCCGAACGCCTCGTGCGAGACCAATGCCAACGACGTGGCGGAAACACTGACCGTCGACCCGGAGAAGATCGACGAGAACACCCCCATGAGCGGTCACGGCTGGCTGACCGTCACCGCGCCCGGCGTCGGGAACGGACCGTTCCCCGGGGCCCTCGCGATCTGACCCGCGCCCCGGTGTCGCCCGGCCGATTCCCTACCCTGGTGGGACGTCCCACCCGTCCGCGCCGCCGCAGCAGCTGTCCCGGAGCAGGTGGCGGGTGACGGCACGCCAGCCGCCCTCGGGCTCCGGGGCCGGGGACGAACCGCCACCGGCCATCGCGCCGAGCAGGTCGGCCCGTTCGTGGAGCACGCCGCCGCGGACCGCCGCCCGGACCCGGAGCAGTTCGGCGAAGTCGGTGAACGGGTCTCCGTCGACCACCGTCAGGTCGGCGATCCGGCCCGGCTCGACGGTGCCCAGCCGGTCCTCCAGCCCGAACAGCCGGGCCGGGATGCGGGTCGCGGTGGCCAGGGCCTCGGCAGGGCTCAGTCCGTACCGGTGCAATGCCCGCAGGGCCAGGTGCAGATGGAGGCCGACCGGTACCAGCGGGGCGTCCGTGCCCAGCGCCACCAGCCCGCCGCCCGCCAGGATCCGCCGGTAGACCGACACTTCCCGCTCCAGGGCCAGCAGTTGGTCGGCCGTCGCCGGCACGGCCGCCGCGGCCCGCACGGCGGCCACGTCCCACGGCGGCATCAGCGTCCGCACCCGCTCGTCCTCCGCGGCCGCCGGATCCTCGCCGAGCAGCGGCAGCGCCGTGAACGGGGTGGCGATCAGATGGAACCGGCCGCGGGTGTAGAGCTCCAGGGTGTCCTGGTAGGTGAACCCCTGCGCGGTGGCGCCGTGCCCGCTCTCGGCGCGCTCGGTGGCCACCAGGTGCGTGGTGAGGTCCTGCCCGGTGGCGATCCCCGCGGCACACAGATGGGACCCCGCCCGCACGCCGAGCCGCTCGTGCGCGTACCGGGCGGCCTCCGCCATCAGCCAGCCGGGCGCGCGCACGTAGGTCTTCAGGACGTCCCAGTCCAGCTCCGCCGCCCGGGCGAGCGAGCGGGCCACCCCCTCGCGCGTGCGGTGGGCGCGGCTCATCGTGTACGCGACCCGGCTGCCGTCCAGGTGCTCCCCGCAGGTCAGCAGCCGCGGCCCGGCGAGCCGTCCGGCCAGTACGTCCTGCCGGAGGCGGGCCTGTTCCTGGGCGGAGCCGCCGAGGGACACGGTCGTGGTGATCCCGTAGGCGAGGGCGGTGACCCCCTGCCGGGCGCCGTAGGTGTTGCAGTACGGGTGCACGTGCGCGTCCCAGAGACCGGGCAGGACGGTGCCCTCGGGTACGTCGACGGTCCGCGAGGCCCGGCGCCGGGTGCCGCCCGCGCGCCGCGGCTCGACGGCCGCGATGCGCCCCTCGCGGATCAGGACGTCCACCTCGGTGCGCGGCGGGGCACCGGTGCCGTCCCAGAACCGTCCGGCGCGCACCAGCATGTCCACTGGTTCTGGTCGGCGGCGGTCCAGGGCGACCGGTACGGTCCGGGCGGGTCCGTCCGGGGAGCCGTCCGCGGTGAGACGAAGCAGCCGCAGCCGGGCGCCGGACTGGTAGAGGAGGGTGCGGGAGTCCCCGGACCAGGAAGGGTGTTCGGCGGGCTCGTCGGTGATCCGGCGGGCGGATCCGGACGGGGTGCCGTCCGCGCTGACCGGCAGCAGCCACAGCGCCGACTCCGCGACACAGGCCAGGTGCCGGCCGTCCGGTGACCAGACCGGGCCGGACGCGTACCGGTCGGACAGCGAGACGTGCGGGGCCAGGGCGTACAGCCGGGCCGTCCCGGTGGCGGCGTCCACGACCCGGATCAGGTTGTAGCCTTCGCGGAACCGCTGGTTGAGCCGGTTGCGGTCGCAGAGCACCAGGTGGCGGCCGTCCGGCGACCAACTGGGCATGCCGGGCAGCCCGCCTCCGCCGAGCGGGGCCGCCAGGGGCGTCTCGCTGCCGGTGGCCAGGTCGCGGACCAGCAGCCGTCCCGTCAGGTCGAGGGCCGCCAGCCGTGACCCGTCGGGCGAGAGGGCCCCGTACACGCGGCCGCCCGGACTGATCGCCTGCTCCGGCCCGCCGGACAGCGCCTTGCGGTGCACCGTGTTCAGCCCGGCCCGGTCGTGCGTGTAGACCAGGTCCCGGCCGTCGGGGCTCCAGACCGGGCCCTGGACGTAGGCGGTGGGCGGGAGTTGGATCCGGCGCCGGGGCGCGCCGCCGGTTGTCGGGACGGTCCACAGGGCGCCGAGCGCGGCGAAGGCCACCGTCCGGCCGTCGGGGGACAGGGAGGGAAGGTGGATCCCGCGGACCGGGCGCCGCTGCTCGGTCTCCAGCTCGTGGTCCTTGACCCGGTAGCGGGGGCGGGGCACGTCCAGCTCGGCGTGGAAGGCCAGGATCCGGTCGGGCTCCGGGCCGGCGGCGCCGCGGTCCGGGCGGATCACCCGGAACTGCCCGTCCAGCGTGACCAGCATGCGGTCGTCGCCGATCCAGCGCGGGGGAGCGGGGGCGAGATCACCGTCCAGCGGGATGCGCCGGCCGTCGGCCCACAGGGTCACGGTCTCCGCGCGGCGGGGGCCGGGGAGGGCGCACAGCCAGGCCGTGCGGCCGGCGGGGGAGACCGCCGGGGCGAGCAGCCGCCCTTCGGCGGCGGTGTACTCGGTGCGGACGGGGCCGCCGCCGTCGGCGGCCACCGAGGCCAGGACGCGCGCCACCAGGCCGTCCGCGGTCACCGCGCCCCGGACGAACAGCACTCGGCGGCCGTCTGCCGACCAGGCGGGGTCGTAGTCCTCCCAGGCCCCGTCCTGACCCGGCCCCTGCTGCCCGGGCATCCCCGTCAGCTGCCGGGGAGTGGCTCCCGAGGTCGGGGGCAGGGTCCAGATCCGGTACGGGCTGCCCGCGACCGGGTCGCCACCGCGCTCGGAGCAGAACGCGAGCGTGCGGCCGTCTGGGGACCAGGCCGGTGCCCGGTGGTCGAACGGGCCCTCGGTGAGCGGGCGCAGGCCGGAACCGTCCGCGCCCAGCAGCCAGATGTGGAAATTGCCGCTCCGGTAGGCGCTGACGGCCACCTGCCCGCCGTCCGGGGAGAGCACCGGACGGGTGGGCTCCAGGTCGGCCGGGGTGAGGGCGGTGGCGGCGGAGCCGTCCGCGGGCAGCGACCACAGCACGCCCTGCACCTCGGCGACCACCCGCTCCCCGACGGCGGTGGCCGCCCCGTTCGTGGCCGCGGTCAGCTGCAGCCGCACGGTGTCCCCGGCGGGCTGCGCAGCGGCGGCCACCCGCCCAGGACCCGGGCCCCGTACGGGCATCGCCCCGGCGGTCCCCTCGGCCGTCATCGGCAGGGGCAGCGCCCCCATGGACGCCGCTGCCCGGAGGATCGTCCTGCGCGCCACTGCCATACCGGCCACCCGCTCCCGCTCGCGTTCCCGCAGACCCCTCGACAGGCGCTTCAACGATCAAGGCAGGCCCGGGAAACGCTCGCCCCTGCGGCCGGGATGATGACCGGACCGCCGCAGGGACCGCTTCGGCTCCTGCTACTGCTACTGCTACTGCTACTGCTACTGCTACTGCGTGAGCGGGGCGGGGGCAGGGGTGCCGTAGAAGGTGATCGGGCCCCAGCCGTGGTCCTGAGCGATCTTGTTGAGTGCGTTGGCGAGCTCGATGGGAGCAATGTCGTACGAGGCCGGGGCATCCACGGTGGAGACGCTGAAGGTGATCGCCACCTCGCCGCCGACTCCGGGAACCGTGCTGGTGCCTTTGAACAGGGTCCCGCGAGGGAACGCGGATGCGGCGGCCTGAGTTCCTTGCGCGGTGGCGCCGGCCTTCTTGGTCTGCTCGCCCTGCGCCTGCGCAGCCTCGGCCGCTGCCCCGGAGGCAAGCACTGCTCCCGCCGCAGCCGTTCCCGAGTAGCCGATCAGCGAGCGCCGCGAAATTCCTGACATGAACTGCCTCCTAGGTTGCCCGAGCCCTTTCAACGGCTCGGGCAACCTACCTGCCACTCGCCGGATCAGGCGGTTTCCTCCTGCACACCCGGAGCCTCCCTCGGTAACAACTGCCACAGCGACGCCGGCGATGCAGGGGACCGGGACACGACCTTCAGCCGCAGCGTCGCGAAACGGCAACCTTCACGGAAACCCCGTCTCCACGGTCGCCACTGTGATGATCTGGACCCCCACACCCACGTCCGCATCCAGGGAGGCCGCCATGTCCCGAACACCGCAGGAGATCTTCCAGAGTTACGTCTACGCCGGAGCCTTCACCCGGAACGCCGATGCACTGGCCGAGAGCTTCACGCCCGACGGCATCCTCGAAGCGCCTCTCATGGCCGCCGACGGGGCCTTTCCCCGGCGGCTGGTGGGCCGCGAGGAGATCCGCAGCGGCATGGCGGAGTACTACCGCCGCCAGGCAAAGCACATCCGCTCGCCGAACCCCGAGAAGTCCGGCTACGTACTGCACACCACATCCGACCCCGACGTGTTCATCGCCGAGATCGACACGGTCTTCGACGGGGACGCTGAGGACGTGTCAGTCTCGCTCGTCCAGATCTTCCGCATCCGTGACGGCAAGATCGCCAGACTCCGTGACTACTTCGCACCGGACCTGATCAGTTGAGAACCAGCCGTCCCCGCCGATGACGGAGAATGCAAGGTTGTGATCGAACTCAAGCGCGGCACATCCGCCCTCGCCGTCCTCGCCGTCGCCCTTGTGGGCGCCGTGGCCCCGACCTCACCCAGCGCGGCCGCTGACAGCGCCCTGCACGAGACTGCCTTCCCCAGCTCCCGTACGACTGGCCGCCCGACGGCACCCGACAAAGCGACGGTCACGGAAGGGCAGGTCAAGGAGGTCGCCCCCGGTGGCGTGATCACCTATCCCAGCGTCACCAGCTGCCTCACCCTGACCGTGAGACTGCGGGACGGCGGTCTCGTTGGTGCTCATGCCAGCCTGTTCCAGGTGCCGGGTGAACTGCGCTCCGATGAGATTCCGGCAGCGCTCAAACACCTTGTCGGCAACCGCCCCGTGACCGCGGTCCAGGTCAAGGGGGCGGTCGGCGCCTGGCATCCGAGCTACTTCGTGAAGGCGAGCGAGACATACGGCGAGGGCGAACAGCCGCCGTACCCGGAACGCCCGGACCCCGAGGGCCTCGCCAGCGCGGTATCCCAGGCGCTCGACCTGCCCCGCCGCCTCGTCACGGTCGAGGACGTACCCGACGGAGACCAGATCGCGAGCTGACAAGGGACGGGTCGGACGGAAAACACCTTGGCGGTCCGCCGCCGGCTGCGACGATGCCCCTGTTTCCCGAGCGGAGGGCATTTGTTCGTTTTCGTGTGCGCGGGGTGCGGAGCCGAGCTCACCGCCCCGTCGAAGACTCCGACCCCGGACCGCTCTCCTGGGCGGAGCTGAGGGCGGAAGGGAAGGGCGTGCCCCTGTTCGAGCCGATCGCCCAGTGGGGATCGCCGTCCGGGTCGGGAGACCGGTGGTCGTGGAGCCCGCAGTGGACGGCGGCAGCCGGGCGGGCGCTCGCCCACCTCCTGGCCGCTTCGGAGCGCCGCGCCGGCGCCGTCCCGGACGGCTTGGCCGCGGAGATGTTCCAACGCGCCCTCGACGCCCTGCTGCCGGCGGGCCCGCCGACACGGCGCGCCGTCCTTGCCGGCCCGGGGCTGCCTGCCCCCGGCGCGGACGCGGACATCATCCTCGTGCCGTCCCATCCGCAGACCGGAGAGGTCTGGAGCCCGGCCGCGTCCGCCGCCCGGACGTACTCGGTGCCGCTGCCGTTCGGGGTATGGCTCCGGCTGGTCTTCCCCGAGCCGCAGCTGCCCGTCCCCGCGTCCAGGCCCATGCCCGACGGCGTTCTGCGCGACGATCCGCCCCCACCGCGTGTCCACGACGCGTTCCGGATCGACTGGGCAGTGTTCCAGCACACCTTGACGCGGATGGAGGCGGCCCGCAGCCCATGGCTGCGCGAGATCCTCGTGCCCTCCACGTCACGCATGCGCGCCCGCAACGTCTAGCGCCCCGCGGCAAGCCCGTTGTACGTCCGTCGCATCCGAGGCTGTGCCGGGGCAGGGGCCCGGTTCAGCGGGAGCGGGTCAGGGTTGTGGGGGCGCCCGCGGACTGGGCTCCCTCCGACTCCAGGGTCAGCCGGTCCGGATCCGCCAGGGTCAGCACGTACAGATTGCCCTGGGGGCAGTCGAAGGTCGCCGCGCGGTCCGTGGGATGGCTGGTCACGGCCGCGAAGACAGCGGTGTTCCGGCCGACCTGCCGCAGTGCGAGGGCCTCCGTGCAGCCCAGGTTGCGCCCGCTGGACGTCTCCTTGACCTCGCTGACCTGCCGGCCCACCACCTCGCCCACGGCGCCGGGGCTGAGCGTGACCGTGACGGTGAACTCTCCCGTCCGCGCGCGGACGACGCCGTCCGCGTCCGGGGTACCGGGGCCGACGCCGGACCACGTACCCGCCCACGACACCGGCAGTGCCTGCGCCGAAGGCGAGGACCCCGACGGGGATGCGGCCGGGCTGCCCGAAGGGGGAGCGGTCCCGGCTCCGTCGCCGCTCCAGGGGAACCGGACCGGGAGGACGGCGGCTGCCGCCAGTACGGCCGCTCCGGCGGTAGCGCCGAGCAGCACGGGCCGACGCGACCCCCGTCCGCTCGGGCGCCCGGAGGCGGCCTGTGAAGTCAGCGGTCCCTCGGGCGCCGTGGCCGGGACCTCCGGCGGCGCACCGGGAGGCGGCGGAGGGGTCGGGGTGGATCCGGTCCCGGAACGGGGCGGGGTGAGGAGGAGCCGGAGCTCGGCCTCCCGGCGGGCGACCTCGGCCGGAAGGGCCGGCGGCACCGCCTCGCTCCAGTCCGGCCCCGCACCGGCGTCGAGCCGTGCCCGTATCCCCTCGGCGGTCGGACGCCGGCCGGGATCCTTGGCCAGGCATTCCCGCACCAGCGGAAGGATCACCTCCGGTACGCCGTCGAGCAGGGGCTCGGCGTGGACGATCCGGTACAGCAGGGCCGGCAGGTCCAGCTCCTCACCCGCCGCCAGGAACGGGCTGCGCCCCGTGGCCGCGTACACGAGGACCGCAGCGAGGGAGAACACGTCCGCCGGGGCCGCCGCGACGTCGCCGGTCGCCTGCTCCGGCGCCAGGAAGCCGGGCGTGCCGACCACCGCGCCCGTCCGGGTGCGGCGCGGGTCCTGCGCTGCGCGGGCGATGCCGAAGTCGATGAGGAAGGGCCGCTCCGGGCCGAGCAGCACGTTCCCCGGTTTGATGTCGCGGTGTACCACTCCCGCCGCCCGCACGGCGACGAGGGCGGCCGACAGCTCCCGGGCCAGGCAGGCCACGGCGGGCGCGGCCAGCGGCCCGTGCGTGCGCACCCAGTCGCCCAGCGACGGGGCGGCGACGTACTCCGTCGCCAGCCACTGCGGTGTCGCGCCGGGCGGGCTGAAGTCCACCACGGAGACCGTCCAGGCGCACCGGACGCGGTCGTTGGTGCGTATCTCCCCGGCGAAGCGTTCGGCGAAGTCCGGCTGGAGGCCGAGATCGCGGTGCACGGTCTTCAGGGCCAGGGGCCGACCCGAGACGGTCCGGGCCAGGAACACCTCGCCCATGCCTCCCTCGCCGAGCCGCGCCAGCAGGGGGTAGCCGCCGATCTCCGGCGGGTCACCGGGCCGCAGTGCCTCCACAAGTCCCCCCGCAATCCATGGCCGTTGCCGCCCCGCCGCGCACGGGCCGTCCTGTGGGGGCCACCCTAGGGGACGCGCCGACGCGCCGACGGGCCGAGGCGGCCGTCCCTGCTCCGCTGCCACAGGCCGACCGCAAGAGGGGGCGCTCACGAGAGGGCGGCTCGCGCGGCGCACCCGCCCCGGACGGGGGAGAGAAACACGAGAGGCCCGGCCTGGGGGCGGGACCGGGCCGGGCTGCCCGGGTCAGTTCGCGGGGGTGAGGCCGGTCGGCACCTGCCAGCGGTAGCGCTGACCCTTGTTGGTCATCTTCAGGCCCTGCTTGAAGACGGCCAGGCCCAGTTCGTTGGAGGCCTTCGCGAGCAGCGGAACGACGTCCCCGCTCTTGCCGTAGCCGAAGCTCAACGGGTCGGTGGCCTGCAGGGCGATCTTGCTGAGGTCGGCCGGTGGCACGGAGACGATGTCGGCGGCGTGGTCCCCGGCCAGATGGCGGATCAGACTCGGGCCCACCCCGGCGAACAACGGGCCGGGCAGGCACTCGCGGATGAAGTCCAGCACCCCCTTCGTCAGCCGGGTGCCGGCCTCGGAGGGCCGCTGCTGGCGCCTCAGGATCGCGTCCATCAGGGTGGCCCCGTCCTCGAACCGCTCGGGGTTGAGGCGCTCGTCGATGCCGAGGACCTGCCCGACGACCCGCCACAGGTGGAAGTACGCGTCCCGGTCCGCCGCCGGGAGCTCCACGCCCAGCTTGGCGAGGCCCTTCGGGATGACCACCGAGAAGCTCATCAACGTACCGGCCAGGTCCTCCTGGTTGACGGGGACGCCCCAGGCGGTGTCCCAGGCGTCGTGGCGCGACAGGTGGTACCGCATCGTGGCGTGCAGCAGCCGGATCGTCTGTGCGGAGCGGATCCCGCGGCCGGCCGGGTCCAGGCTGCCGGTGTCCAGTACGTCGACGACGAACTGCGCCGTCTCCATCAGCCTGCGGAACACCCCCTCGGTCAGCCGGGTCGACAGGTGCAGTACCTGCGCACCGTTCGCGCAGCCGTAGCACAGCGGGAGCGAAGCGCACAGCAGGTTCGTGGTGATGTGCCCCTGGTAGCGGCCGAGGAGCCCCTGCCCGCGCCGGATCAGCGCCGGGTCCGCCCACTCGGGCAGGACCTGGCTCGCGGCGAAGTACGCACGCAGCCGGTCGGGCAGCCCCTCCGGGACCGGCCCGGCGTTCCGGCCCAGCGCGCCGAGGGCGGCCCGGACCTCGTCCTCCCGTCCCAGGTCGTAGATCTCCTCGATGGCGGCGTCCGCCAGCGGGTCGCCGCACTTGCGCTTCGGATCCAGAATCTCGTCGGTCCACTGGCCTGCGGGCATGGCTGTACCTCCGCGGAATCAGAGTGAGGGGAAGACGGGGGAGACGGCAGCATCCGGCCGGACGGCAGTCGCCGCGGCCCGAGCCGTGTCCGTGCCCCCGTTCTAGCGGCCCGTCCGCCCCTTCCCACAGGGGGTGTCGCCCGGACGGACCAAGCCGAATCGATACCTCGTCCGGCAGCCGGGTGCATGTGCTACGCCGCCCGCGCGGTCGGCCCTTCCCCGACACGGATTTCCGCATCATCCACGACGCGACCGGGCAGTGCCTGATCGCAGCGCCCGGCGGCATCTCCTACGGCATCCAGGAGGGCACCGATCGGCTGACCGGCGAGAAGGGAACCATCACCTACAGCCACACCAACGATCCCCTCCTGCGGCTGGCTGGACTCAAGGGCGGCGTTCTGGAGCGCTGGCACCTGCGCGACGCCAAGGACTCGTGGGCCGGCCGTACAACTACCTGCTCAGCTCCGAGGAGACCATCAAGGGCTACTTCGGCTTCTCGGCGGAGGGCACCGACCTTGCGTATGCCGAGGCGCAGGTACGCCTTCGGGGAGCAGGTTCCACGTTCATGGGCAAGTGGCAGTCTGAAGGCGGCTTCATCTTCCGCGAAGGTCAGCCCGACACCGTGTTGAGCCCCGCCACGTACGGTGGCACCACCTACCTGGTCCTCGCTCGTCGAGGGGCACTGCCCGGCCAGCAGTGGAGCTTCAAGGCCGAGTAGGCACAGGCGCGGACACGGAGACCCGCATCGTGGACGGGCGGGCACCCTGCTCCTTCCGTCCGAGCTCCGCGCAGGCTCGGGTGGGGGTCGGCGGTCGGGAGTCTGTCGTATCGTTCCCTTTCGGACCCCCGGCTGCCCGTGAACGCACCCGCGGGCCGGTGCCTCGTGATCGTGCGTACAGGAGTCCTCCCCGTGTCCTCGCCCCTCCCCGCTGCAGGTTCCGCGCAGCCCGTGCGTGTCCTGCTGGTGGAGGACGACGACCTGATGCGCCGGTCCTTCGCACTGGCGCTGGAGCGCTACGGGTACGAGGTGCAGACCGCCGCCGACGGGCTGGCCGGACTGGAGTTCTTCCGCGACGAAGCCTTCGACCTGCTGGTCCTCGACGTGATGCTGCCTG
Source organism: Streptomyces sp. NPDC032472 (assembly GCF_040636955.1). Taxonomy (NCBI): domain Bacteria; kingdom Bacillati; phylum Actinomycetota; class Actinomycetes; order Kitasatosporales; family Streptomycetaceae; genus Streptomyces; species Streptomyces sp. NPDC032472. The sequence goes on along the minus strand of NZ_JBEZVK010000107.1, from coordinate 4,128 downwards.
GTCTGGACGGGATCGGCCTGTGCCGCAGGGTCCGGGAGACCAGTTTGGTGCCGGTGCTGATGATGTCCGCGCGGGGCGACGGCCTGGACGTCGTCGCCGGCCTGGAAGCCGGGGCTGACGACTACGTGGTCAAGCCGGTGGAGACGTACGTCCTGGTGGCCCGCATCCGCTCGCTGCTGCGGAGGGCGACGTACCCGGCCGCCGCGGAGCCGCAGCATGCGCCGGAACCGGGGCCGGGGCCGGCCGCGGGGGAGCGGCCGCCGTCCGCCGGCGAGGTGCTGGTGTTCGGGGACCTGAGCATCGACACCGCCGGCATGGAGGTGTTCGTCGCGGGCAGCCCGGTGGCGCTGACCCCGACCGAGTTGAAGCTGCTGCTGGAGTTCGCCGCCCGCCCCGGAGTCGTACTGGAGCGGCACACCCTGCTGCGCGACGTATGGGAGTACGGCTGGGACGGAGACAGCCGGGTCGTGGACCTGTGCGTCCAGCGGCTGCGCCGGAAGGTGGGCCGGGACCGGATCGAGACGGTCCGCGGATTCGGCTACAAGTTCAGGCGCTGAGGCCGGTGCGCGCGTTGCACAAGCCGCAGAAGCCTTACGGGTCATGGCCGGCCCGCACGTCCCTGCGCTGGAAGATCGCCGCGCTGGCCGCGGCCAGCGCCTGCCTGGTCGCGGCGACCGTCGGCGTCCTGGTGCACCGGTGGACCGCGGACGACGTCCGCGACCGGGCCGAGGCGCGGGCCTTGAACACGCTCTACTCGGCCGCCGACGTCTACCGGCGGACCGGAGCGCTGGCGGACGGCGCCGAGCTCGATCCCGCCGATCTGCCCACCGACCTGCGCCACCCGGCCGACGGCAGACGCCGTACGGCCTACGACGGGCGCGTGGAGGGAAATCTCGGCCCGAGCGTCTGGGGTGCCCAGCGGACCGGGGGCCCCGGCAGCCCGGTCCTCGCCGTCCGAATCAACATGGGCCCCGATCTCCACACCTTGCGTCAGCTCGACGTGACCATGGTGACGGCCTCGCTGATCGCGCTCGCGGCGGCGACGCCCCTGTCGGTCTACGGGGCCGGGCTGCTCGCCCGCAGGCTGCGGCGGGTCGCGCAGACCGCGGCCCGCATCTCCGGCGGCGACTTCGACGCCCGCACCGGGCCCACCCCCGGTGGCGACGAGGTGGCCGACATCGCCGCCACCGTCGACCTCATGGCCGACAGCCTCAGCCGACGGCTGCAGACCGAGCGCCGGTTCACCGCGGACGTGGCCCACGAACTGCGCACCCCCGTCGGCGGCCTGCTGGCCGCCTCCGACCTGCTGGGGCCGGGGGAGACGGAGGACCTGATCCGTACCCGGGTACGCGATCTGCGCGGCCTGGTCGAGGACCTGCTGGAGATCTCCCGCCTGGACGCCGGTGCCGAGCACCCGCTGCGCACGCGGGTGCCGCTCGGCGCCGTCGTCTCGGAGGCCGTGGCGCGCACCGGCCTCGACACCGAGCTCACCTTCACCGAGGACGGATCCGCGCAGGACGCAGCAACGGGCCCGGCCGGGCCGTCCGTGGAGACCGACCCGCGCCGGCTCGAGCGGATCATCGGCAACCTCGTCGTCAACGCCCACCGGCACGGCGCGGCCCCCGTACAGGTCACCGTCCAGGGGCGCACGGTCGTCGTACGCGACCACGGGCCCGGTTTCCCCCAGGACCTGCTGCTCCACGGCCCGCGCCGCTTCCACACCGGCGCGCGCGAACGGGGCGCGGGACACGGCCTGGGCCTGACCATCGCCGCGGGCCAGGCCCGCGTCCTCGGCGCCGAGCTGCGCCTGGACAACGCCCCGGACGGCGGCGCCGTGGCCGCGCTGCACCTGCCGGCCTGACCGGGCGGCGCCCGAACCGCTGCGAAGCCCCGGCTGCTGCCGTCTTGCTGCAGAACTGCTGCACAGCAGAGCAGCCACTGATACACGGCGGCCCAGGCCCCGATACGTTGCACGGACACCCTTCGAGTACGTACGTCCTTCCGTACTCGAAGAGGAGTTTTCGTGACCGCCCATTCCGTCGCCCCGTACGCGACGCCGCACGCCTCGCCCGGCGTCGCGGCCGCCACCGCCGACCTGACGAAGGTCTACGGCAGCGGCGACACCCGGGTCGTGGCCCTGGACCGGGTGAGCATCTCATTCCGGGAGGCCGAGTTCACCGCGATCATGGGACCCTCCGGCTGCGGCAAGTCCACCCTCATGCACTGCGCCGCCGGACTCGACTCCCCCACCTCCGGATCCGTGCGCGTGGGCACCACCGAGCTGAGCACCCTGGGAGACCGGCAGCTCACGCAGCTGCGGCGCGACCGCATCGGGTTCGTCTTCCAGGCGTTCAACCTGCTGCCGACGCTGACCGCACTGGAGAACATCACGCTGCCGATGGCCATCGCCGGACGCCGCCCGGACCGGCAGTGGCTGGACCACGTGATCTCCATGGTGGGCCTCACCGAGCGCCTCGGCCATCGTCCCGCACAGCTGTCCGGAGGGCAGCAGCAGCGCGTCGCGGTGGCCCGTGCCCTCGCCTCGCGGCCCGCGATCGTCTTCGGTGACGAACCCACCGGCAACCTCGACTCCCGCGCCGGGGCCGAAGTCCTCGGCTTCCTGCGCGACTCGGTACGCGAGCTGGGCCAGACGGTGGTCATGGTCACCCACGACCCCGTCGCCGCCGGATACGCCGACCGCGTGGTCTTCCTCTCCGACGGCCGCCTGGTCGACGAGATGACCCGTCCCACCCCGGGCCGGGTCCTGGACCTGATGCGGCGTCTTCCCGGAGGAAACCCGGACACCCCCGCGAACCCCGGCGTCGGTGCCGGCCCGCACACCGGCTGATCCGGCCCCCCTTTCACCCAGGACCCACCGGCCCACCGCTCGCCGCCGTCGAGCCCGACCCCCGGAACCCCATGCTGAGAACAGCCCTGCGCAACATCCTGGCCCACAAGGCCCGCCTGGCCATGACCGTCCTCGCCGTCTGCCTCGGAGTCGCGTTCGTCAGCGGCACCCTCGTCTTCGCGGACTCCACCGCCGCCGCCCACCGCGCCGCCGCGTCGAAGAACTTCGCCGGGATCGCGGTCACCGTGACCGCGAAGACGCCACCGCCCGGGGCGCCCGCCGAACAGCAGGCCGACGTGCTCGACGACAGCCTCGTCCGCACACTGGCCGCCGTGCCCGGCGTCGCCGCCGTACGCCCGTCCGTCGACGGGGCGGCCGTCCTGAACGCGGCGGACGGCACCCCGCTGCGGGCCGGCCGGGCCTGGTCGAACCCGGCCGCCGCCTACGTCCCCGGCCCGGACGGCAAGGACACCCGCCACCCGCTGGTCGAAGGCCGTGCCCCGGCCGGCGGCGGCGAGATCGCCGTGGACCGCGGCACGGCCGCCGCCGGGCGGTTCCACCTCGGGGACCCGGTCACGCTGGCCACCGACGGCCCGGTGATGACCAAGCGCCTCGTCGGCATCGTCACCACCGACGACACGCGGGTGACCGCCGGCGGAACCCTCACCCTCTTCGACAGGGCGACCGCCCAGCAGCTGTTCGCGACCCCGGGCCACTACACCGGCCTCGATCTGACCGCCGCGCCCGGCACCGACCCGGCCGAACTCGCCCGCCGCGTCACCGACGTCCTGCCGGCCGATCGCGCCGAGGCCACCACCGGGGCCGCCCTGGCCGCCCAGCAGGCCATCCTGGTCAACACCCTGACCAGGGGCTACCAGAAGGTGCCGATGGTCTTCGCCGGGGTCTCGCTGTTCATCGGCTCGTTCCTCATCGTCAACACCTTCACCATGCTCGTGGCGCGGCGCACCCGAGAGATCGCGCTGCTGCGCGCGATCGGCGCGTCCCGCCGCCAGGTGTCCCGCTCCATCCTGCTGGAGGCCGCCCTGGTCGGCCTGGTCGCGTCGGCGGCCGGCTTCCTGCTCGGCCTCGCCATCGCCTCGGTGCTGCCCGGCTTCCTGCGCTCCGGAGAAAACACCCTGCCCCAGGGCCCCCTGGTGATCGGCCCGCGCTCCATCGCGGCGGCCTTCGGGGTGGGCGTGGGCGTCACGGTGCTCGCCGCGTGGCTGCCCTCGCGCAGGGCGGCGAAGGTCGCACCCGTCGAGGCGATGCGCACGGCCGGC
>NZ_JBEZVK010000106.1:0-16087 GCF_040636955.1 Streptomyces sp. NPDC032472 | reverse complement strand
CAATCTCATCCGGAGTCACGCTCTCTCAACGCAACACCGAACCAGAAGGACACGCTCAACCACAGCCGATCTGACCAAGCCCTACTAGTGCTGTGAGGGGAAAACTGCCGCGCCGGTCACTGGTTCTGACCGCCCAGCAGGAAGAGGAGGTAGACGAAGAAGGCGAAGAGGTGGCCGACGAACAGGTAGGCGATCAGCCGTATCAGCAGTCCGCGCGGGAACTTGCCTTGCAGGCGCATGGGGTGGGGCTCCTTGGGTGCGGGCCCTGGGCTCTCGGCCCTCAGGGGCGGTGGTGGGTGGTCGCGGCGCCGGGGCCGCCGCCGAGGCACAGCCCGGCGAGGCTGCTCTGCAGCAGCGTGTGGACGAACAGCAGGTCGGCGCCGCCGGCGCCGGCCGCGGCGATCCGGTGCGGGGTGAGCGAGTCGAAGTGCGCGCTGTCCCCCGGCTCCAGCAGGTACTCGGCTTCCCCCAGGTGCAGCCGCAGCCGCCCCTTGAGGACGTACAGCCACTCCTCTCCGGGGTGTACGCGGACCAGCTCGCCCTGGCTGCGGCCGTGCGGCACGTGCACGCGCAGGGCCTGCATGCCGCGGCCGGAGCCGCCGGCCTGCCAGTACGTCCAGCCGTCGGCCTCCCTGGCCCCCGGACCGCCCGCGCGTACGATGGGATCGGCCACGGCGGGGGTCTCGCCGAGCAGCTCGGAGACCGTCGTACCGTAGGTGCGGGCGAGTCCGAGCAGCAGCGGCAGCGAGGGCTGGCGCCGCCCGGTCTCCAGTCGGGAGAGGTGGGCCGGCGAGAGCCGGGCCCGCGCGGCGGCCGCCTCCAGGGTGAGTCCGGCGCGGCGGCGCAGCTCGCGCAGCTGCGGGGCGACGGCGGGCAGCTCGTCGGAGTCGGTGCCGGTGCCGGGCGCGGCCGCGTCGTCGGGGCCGCCGGGACCGGGAGGACCTGGTGTCATGCCCCGATTGAGCCAGAAGCTTGCCTGGCAGGCAATCCGGCTTGCCTCTGAGGCAAAAGCCCAGCATCGCGAGTGCCGCTCGGGCCTCAGGCCCCGTCGCCGGCCCCGTCGCCGCTGCGGTTGTCCGCCGCGGCCGGGTCCGGCCCGCCGAGGACCGTCTCCACCGTGTCCGCCTCGTCGGCGCTCTTGTCCGGGCGGTGCCGCAGCACCCGGGCGAAGCGCAGGGCTACCCCGGCCGGGTAGCGGGGGGAGCGCTGCAGCCCGTCGTAGGCGATCTCCACGACGAGCTCGGGCCGTACCCGGACCGTGAATCCGTCGTCCTGCACGGCCAGCTCGCGCAGCCGGGCCGTCTGCCAGCGCAGCATCTCGTCGGTGAGGCCCTTGAAGGTCTTGCCCAGCATGGCGAAGGTCCCGTCGGCGGCCCGGGCGCCCAGGTGCAGGTTCGAGAGGAACCCGGTGCGCCGGCCGTGGCCCCACTCGGCGGCGAGGACGACGAGGTCCAGGGTGTGGACCGGTTTGACCTTGAGCCAGTACCGGCCGCGCCGGCCGGCCGCGTACGCCGAGTCCAGGGCCTTGGCCATGACGCCCTCGTGCCCGCGGCGCAGCGTCTCGGCCCAGAACTCCTCGGCGTCGACCGCCTGCCCCGCCGGGTCCTCCACCGCCAGCCGCCGGACCCGGTGCTCCGGCGGGACCAGGGCGGCGAGGACCGCGTACCGCTCGCGCACCGGCAGGTCGAGCAGGACGTCCTCCCCGGCGGCGAGCACGTCGAAGAAGTACGGGGTGACGGGCAGGGTCCGCCGGGCGGTCTCGACGTCGACGCGGGAGCCGACCCGGCTCGCGATGTCCTGGAAGGGCACGGGGCGGCCGTCCGCGCTCTGCCCGATGACCTCTCCGTCGAGGATGAACCGGTCGCCCGCGAAGGCCCGCGCCGCCCGCACCACCTCCGGCAGCCGGCCGGTGATCTCGTCCAGGGAGCGCGTGTAGACGTGGATCTCGTCGCCCTCGCGGTGCACCTGCACCCGGATGCCGTCGAGCTTCTCCTCCACCGCGCAGGGCCCGAGCGCGGCGAGCGCATCGGCGACCGACGCGGCGGTGTTGGCCAGCATCGGCTGGACGGGCCGCCCCACGCGCAGGGTGAACCGGCCGAGCGCGTCCGCGCCCTCGGCCAGTACCGCCGCCCCCACCCGGGGCAGCGAGCCGTCCAGCATCACGGCGCGGCGCAACTCCGCGGCCGGCACCCCGGCGGCCGAGGCCACGCCCTCCAGGGCCACCGCGTCCAGGGCGCCCTGGCGGACCTCGCCGGACAGCAGGCTGCGCAGGAACCGCTGCTCGGGTGCGGTGGCGGCGCCGAGCAGGGCGTCGAGGATCCGGCGGCGCTCGGCCTGGGAGCCGGTTCCGGCGACGACGGCGAGCTCGGCCACGGCCGCGTCGACCTCGGCGACACCGAGGGTGGGGTGGTCTGCGGGGGGAACCTCGCGGCCGAGGGTGCGCCAGCCCAGGCCGGGCCGGCCCTGCGGGAGCCGTCCGGCCAGGTACGAGATGACCAGGGCGGCCTCGGCGGCGGGCGCGGCGGCGAACAGCTCCGCGAGCAGGGCGGTCTTGCGGGACCGGGCGGAGGTCTCGGCGACCTCCCGGGAGACGCGCGCGACCTCGGCGAGCAGCATGCCGACATCCTCCCGCCGCCGGGCGGCGGCCGCAGGTCGGGCGCGCGTACCGCGCTCGCGGTACGCCGGGGTGCCGGGCGTAGTCCTCAAGGAGGTGGGCGGGTCCGCCTGGGGGCGCTGAGCCGGCGCGGGAGCGGCGTCTAGGGTTCGACGTATGACGCTCCGACTGCCGAAGCCGCCGTTCCTGCGGCGCCGCCGAAGCCGCCTGCTCGCGGGCGCCGCCGCGCTCGCCGTCGTCGCGGGGGCCGGGACCTGGACGGCGGCCGCGTCCGGTGGGGAGCCGGCCGTGCACCGCGAGGACCGGGTGCTGCAGATGCCCGGGGCCGCGATCGACACGTCCTGGTACACCGCCGGAGGGCCGGGGCGGCGTCCCGCGGTGCTCCTCGGCCACGGCTTCGGGGGCAGCAAGGACGATGTGCGCGCGCAGGCCGAGCGGCTGGCCCGCGACGGCTACGCGGTGCTGACCTGGTCGGCGCGCGGGTTCGGCCGCTCCGGCGGGCAGATCGGGCTGAACGATCCCGCGTACGAGGTCAAGGACGTCTCCCGGCTCGTCGACTGGCTCGCGGCGCGGCCCGAGGTGCAGCTCGACGGTGCGGGCGATCCGCGGGTCGGGGTCGCCGGGGCCTCGTACGGCGGGGCGGTGTCGCTGCTCGCCGCCGGGTACGACCGGCGCGTCGACGCGATCGCCCCGCAGATCACGTACTGGAACCTCGCGGACTCCCTGTTCCCGCAGGGGGTGTTCAAGAAGCTGTGGGCGGGGCTGTTCTTCACCACCGGCTCGGCGGGCGGGCTCACGGCCCCGGGCGTCCCGTCCGCCACGGCCCCGAGCGCCCCGGCTGCTGCCGGCCCGGGAGGCGGTGCCGGTGCGGGCGCCGGCGCGTGCGGCCGGTTCCAGCCGGAGCTGTGCGCCATGTACGAGCGGGTCGCGGCGGCCGGGGCTCCCGACGCCGAGGCCCGGGACCTGCTGGAGCGGCGCAGCCCGTCGGCGGTCGCGGACCGGATCAGGGTGCCGGCGCTGATCGTGCAGGGCCAGGACGACTCTCTCTTCCCGCTGGACCAGGCCGACGCGATGGCCCGGGCGATCGCCGCGAACGGGGCGCCCGTGGCGGTGGACTGGGCGGCGGGCGGCCACGACGGCGGTATGCGCGAGGCCCGCCGCGTCGAGGCCCGGGTCGCCGCCTGGTTCGCCCGGTATCTCAAGGGGGACGAGGGTGCGGACACCGGCCCGGCCTTCCGCGTCTCGCGCTCGGGAGGCATCGACTCCACTGACGGGGCGGTGCGGCTGCGCGGTGCGGGCGGGGAGCGCTACCCCGGCCTCGGTGCGGACCGCACGCAGGTCGCGCTGGCCGGCCCGGAGCAGGAGCAGACCTTCGCCAACCCCGCGGGCGGGACCCCTGCCGCGCTGTCGTCCGTACCGGGGATCGGCGGGCAGCTCGCGGCCTTCGGAGCCGGGCTGTCGATGGACTTCCCAGGGCAGTACGCCCGGTTCGAGTCGGAGCCGCTGGCCGAGGAGCTGCGGATCACCGGGGCGCCGAGCGTCACCCTGAACGTGAGGTCGACGGCCGCCGACGGCTCGGCCGTCCTGTTCGGCAAGGTGTACGACGTCGGGCCGGACGGGCGGCAGGCGGTACTGCCGCACCAGCTGGTCGCCCCCGTTCGGGTGACGGACGCCGGGGGGCAGGGCCGGGCCGTGGAGCTGCGGCTGCCGGCCGTCGACCACGCCGTGCAGGCCGGGCACCGGCTGCGGCTCGTGGTGTCGGCCACCGACCTCGGCTACGCCTCCCCCGACGCCCCGGCCTCGTACACGGTGTCCCTCCGGGGCCCGCTGGCCGTCCCGGTCGCCGACGGGGTGCGGACCGCCTCGGCGGGGCTGCCGGCCTGGACCTGGGGCCTGCCGCTGGGTGCCGCCCTGCTGGCCGCGGCGCTGCTGGGCCTGCGCCGGCCCGGCCGCGGCGGTGCACCGGCCGGGGCGGACGGGCGGGGCACGGCTCAGCCCGACCCCGCGCTCGCCGACGTACCCCTGGACATCACGGGTCTGACGAAGCGGTACGCGAAGGCGCAGGACCGCTATGCGGTACGGGACCTGTCGTTCCGGGTGGAGAAGGGGCAGGTGCTGGGGCTGCTCGGGCCGAACGGCGCCGGCAAGACCACCACGCTGCGGATGCTGATGGGCCTGATCTCCCCCGACGCCGGCGGGATCAGGGTGTTCGGGCATCCGGTACGGCCCGGCGCGCCGGTGCTGTCGCGGGTCGGGGCCTTCGTCGAGGGGGCCGGCTTCCTGCCGCACCTGTCGGGGCGGGCCAACCTGGAGCTGTACTGGCAGGCCACCGGCCGGCCCGCCGAGGACGCGCACATGGCGGAGGCCCTGGAGATCGCCGGGCTCGGCGATGCGCTGGAGCGCGCCGTGCGCACGTACTCCCAGGGCATGCGGCAGCGGCTGGCGATCGCCCAGGCCATGCTCGGTCTGCCGGACCTGCTGATCCTCGACGAGCCGACGAACGGTCTGGACCCGCCGCAGATCAGGGAGATGCGGGACGTGATGGTCCGGTACGCGGCCGGCGGCCGGACGGTGATCGTCTCCAGCCATCTGCTGTCGGAGGTGGAGCAGTCCTGCACCCATCTGGTGGTCATGGACCGCGGGCGGCTGGTGCAGGCGGGCGAGGTCGGCGAGATCACCGGTGGCGGGAACACGCTGCTGGTGTCGCTGGAGGAGCCGGTCGAGGAGGTGACCGTCGCGAAGGTGGCGGCGCTGGAGGGAGTGGAGTCCGCGGTGGCCTGCGAGGACGGCCTGCTCGTGCGGCTCGACGGGGCGACGGCCGCGGGGCTGATCGCCGAACTGGTGCGGCTGGAGGTTCCGGTGAGCGGCGTGGGGCCGCACCGGCGGCTGGAGGACGCGTTCCTGACCCTGATCGGAGGTACGGCGTGAGCGCCATGGCGGAGGTCGCGGCCGGCTACCGGCCGGCCCGGACGCTGCCGCTGCGGGTGGAGGCGCTGCGGCAGTGGCGCCGGCGGCGGACGCTGGTGATGGGCGGGGTGCTGGCCGCACTGCCCTTCGTCATGATCATCGCGTTTGCGGTGGGCGGCGGACAGGACGGCGGCCGGGGCGGCGCGGACGGGCGGATCTCGTTCATCGACACCGCGACCGCCTCGGGCGCCAACTTCGCGACGACCTGCTTGTTCGTGTCGGCCGGGTTCCTGCTGGTGGTGCCGGTGGCCCTGTTCTGCGGGGACACGGTGGCCTCGGAGGCGAGCTGGTCCTCGCTGCGCTACCTGCTGGCCTCGCCGGTGCCGCGGGCACGGCTGCTGTGGAGCAAGCTGGTGGTCGCGCTCGGGTTCAGCCTGGCGGCGATCGTGCTGCTGCCGGTGGTGGCGCTGGCGGCGGGCACGGCCGCGTACGGGTGGGGGCCGCTGAAGCTGCCCGCGGGCGGGGTCCTGGCGGCGGGGGACGCGGTCTGGCGGCTCGCGCTGGTCGCCGCGTACGTCTTCGTGTCGCAGCTGGTCACGGCCGGGCTGGCGTTCTGGCTGTCGACGCGGACGGACTCGCCGCTGGGCGCGGTGGGCGGCGCGGTCGGCCTGACCATCGTGGGCAATGTGCTGGATGCGGTGACGGCGCTCGGCTCGTGGCGGGAGTTCCTGCCGGCGCACTGGCAGTTCGCCTGGGCGGACGCGCTCCAGCCTCAGCTGGAGTGGGGCGGCATGGTCAAGGGGGCGGCGGTGTCGGTGTCGTACGCGCTGGTCCTGTGCGCGCTCGCGTTCCGCGGGTTCGCCCGCAAGGACATCGTGTCCTGACGGGCTGACGGCCTGACGGGCTGACGGGCTGACGGGCTGACGACCGGTGACGTTCCCCCGAACCGTGCGCCCCGTGTGGGCCGTCCGTGGCAACGGCGTGCGCAGGTGCGTGTGCCGGGGCCCGGGCGCGCCCGTCGCGCTGGACAATCACCATCGGGCAGAGGCGGATACCGCGACGGCGAGGGGCACGACCGATGGACCCAGCAGGACGTCCGGCCCGCAGGGCCGTGCTGACCGGCGGACTCGCGGCCGTGGTGCTGTCGGGGTGCTCCTCCGGGACCCCGAAGCTCACGACGGCCGCGCCGCCCGAGCCCCCGTCCACCCCGCAGGCCGCGTACCACCGCCTGATGGCCGGCAACGAGCGCTGGGTGAGCGGCGAGCTCGAACACCCCGATCGGGACCCGCAGCGGCGCGAGCTGGTGGCCCAGGCACAGAACCCGTACGGGGTGGTCCTGTCGTGCATCGACTCCCGCGTGGCGCCCGAGCTGATCTTCGACACCGGACTCGGAGACCTGTACGTCCTGCGCACCGGCGGTCAGGCGGTCGGCCCGGTGGTCACCGGCTCGGTGGAGTACGGCCCGATGACGGGCGGCACTCCGCTCGTCATGGTGCTCGGGCACCAGCGCTGCGGCGCCGTCGAGGCGGCGTACAAGGCGATGAAGGAGGGCAGGGCCCTGCCCGGCAACCTCCAGGCCATCGCCAAGGCCCTGCAGCCCGCGTACGAGGAGACCGCCAAGAACCCCGGCAAGGATCCGGTCGACACGATGACCCGCAACCAGATCACCGTCACGGCGGACGGCCTGCGGGCCAACGCCGACCTGGGGCCCCTGGTGAAGAAGGGCTCCCTGGCCGTCGTCGGCGCCTACTACTCGCTGGACACGGGCCGGGTCGAGGTCCTGTCGGGCGCGCCGAGCTGAGCCCCGGCGTCGTCCCTCAGGCCGCCGGGCCCGCGGTGCCCGTGACCGCCTCGATCCCGGCCAGGAGCTCCGCCTCCAGCGGGCGGTCGGCGACGGCGGCGTTGGCGCGCACCTGCTCGGCGGAGGTGGCTCCGGCGATGACGGAGGCGCAGCCGGGCTGGGCCGAGAGCCAGCCGATGGCCAGTTCGAGGAGGCTGCGGCCGTGCTTGTCGGCGAGGGCGGCCAGCGCCTCGACGGTGTCGAGGCGCTCCTCGGTGAGGTAGGAGTCGCGCCCCTCCAGCCGGGATCCGGCGGGGACGGGGGCGCCGCGGCGGATCTTCCCCGTCAGCAGTCCGTTGGCGAGCGGGAAGTACGGCAGGACGCCGAGGCCGTAGTGGCGGGCGGCCGGGACGAGCTCCGCCTCGACGGAGCGCTGGAGCAGCGACCACTCGTTCTGCGCCGAGACGAAGGGGACGGCGCCGGTCTCGCGGGCGACGTGGGCGGCCTCGGCGAGCTGCCAGCCGCTGAGGTTGGAGTGGCCGATGTAGCGGACCTTGCCCTCGGCGACGAGCTCGGTGAGCGCGGCCAGCGTCTCGGCGACGGGGGTGGCCGGGTCGGGGCTGTGCAGCTGGTAGAGGTCGATGTGGTCGGTGTCCAGGCGGCGCAGGGACTCCTCGACGGCGCGCCGGACGTAGGCGCGGCCGCCCTTGGCCCCGGCGGCGGGCCCGTAGCCCATGTCGACGCCGGCGAAGCCGAACTTGGTGGCGAGGACGACCTGGTCGCGGCGGCCCTTGAGGGCCTTGCCGAGGTGGCTCTCGGAGCCGCCGCCCCCGCCGTAGATGTCGGCGGTGTCGAGGAGGGTGATGCCGGCGTCGAGGGCGGCGTCGACGACCTCGCGGGTGACGCGGGCGTCGAGCCGGCCGCCGAAGTTGTTGCAGCCGAGTCCGACGGCGGAGACCTGAAGACCTGAACTGCCCAGGGGGAGATAGCGCATGCGGGTTGTCCTCCACACTCGTCCGGCTCGTGATCACTCACCCGAACGGCCAGTCTAGACACAGCCCTTGCGGAGGTTTTCGGCCTTCTTCAGGCTCCGGCTCAGGCGCTCGGATGCTCAGGCTCATTCCAGCCGGTGCGCTCCCGCCGCCGGGGCCGCCGCCGTGATGCGCGGCGGCCGGTGGCCCGCCCGGGCGAAGGCCTGCGTCACGGCCCCGGAGACCGCCGCCTCGGCGTCCGCGTCGATCAGGGCCAGGGCGGAGCCGCCGAAGCCGCCGCCGGTCATCCGGGCGCCGTACGCGCCCGCCGCTTCGGCGGTGGCCACGGCGAGGTCGAGTTCCGGGCACGACACCTCGTAGTCGTCGCGCAGGGAGGCGTGCCCCTCGGTGAGCAGGGGTCCGGCCTCGCGCAGCCGTCCGGCGCGCAGCAGCTCCTCGACCCGTACGACGCGTTCGTTCTCGGTGACGACGTGCCGGACGCGCCGGCGCTGCACCGGATCGCCCAGCCGGGCCAGGGCCGCGTCGAGGTCCGCGTACGGCAGGTCGCGCAGGGCCGGCAGCCCGAGCGCGGCGGCGGCCTCGTGGCAGGAGGCACGGCGCTCGGCGTAGGCGCCGTCGGCGAGGTCGTGCTTCACGCGGGTGTCGATGACCAGCAGGCGCAGTCCGGCGGCCGCGCAGTCGAAGGGGATGTGCTGCTGGGCGAGGCCGCGGGTGTCGAGGTGGAGGGCGTGCCCTGCGGTGGCGCACGCCGAGGCCGTCTGGTCCATGACGCCGCACGGCACGCCGACGTACGCGTTCTCGGCCCGGCGGGCCAGCGCGGCGAGCTCGGTCCGGGTGACGGGGATGCCGTACAGGTCGGTGAGGGCCAGGGCCGTGGCCACCTCCAGGGCCGCGGAGGAGGACAGGCCCGCACCGGCCGGGACGTCGGAGCTGACGTGCAGGTCGGCCCCGCCGAGCGGGCTGACCGGAAGGCCGGCGTCCAGCAGGGCCCACAGCACTCCCGCGGGGTAGCGGGCCCAGCCGTCGGGGCCCTGCGGCGGGCGCGCCGGATCCAGCTCGGCGAGGCGGAGGGTGAGGACGCCGGAGGGGACGTCGGCGGAGTGGAGCCTGAGCATCCCGTCCGTGCGCCGGGAGGCGGCGACCTGCGTGCGCTGCGGCAGGGCGAACGGCAGGCAGAAGCCGTCGTTGTAGTCGGTGTGCTCCCCGATCAGGTTGACCCGGCCGGGGGCGGCCCAGACGCCCTCGGGCGCCGAGCCGTACAGGCGGCGGAACGCATCGGCGGTACGGGTCGCGGTCACCGGCTCGCCACCTCGCGCAGCCGGGCGGCAGCGTCCTCGGGCCGGACGTCGTTCATGTAGGCCTCCATCCCGGCTTCGGTGCCGGCCAGGTACTTGAGCTTGTCGGCGGTGCGCCGGACCGTGAACAGCTCCAGGTGGAGCGCGAAGTCGGCGCGCCCCTCGCCGGCCACCGGCGCCTGGTGCCAGGCCGAGACGTACGGCGTGGGCTCGGGCCGGTCGAAGAGCCGGTCGAAGCGGCGCAGCAGTTCCAGGTAGACGCGGGGGAACTCGGCGCGGGCGGCGTCGTCCAGGGTGGTCAGGTCGGCGGTGCGGCGGTGCGGGTAGAGGTGGACCTCGTACGGCCAGCGGGCGGCGTAGGGCACGAAGGCGGTCCAGTGCTCCCCGGTGAGGACGACCCGGGTGCTCTCGGCGCGTTCGGCGCGTTCGGCGGCGAGGACCTCCTCGAAGAGGTTGCCGCCGGTGCGGGCGCGGTGCTCGGCGACGGTGGCCAGCATGCGGGTGGTGCGGGGGGTGAGGAAGGGGAAGGCGTAGATCTGGCCGTGGGGGTGGCCGAGGGTCACGCCGATCTCGGCGCCCCGGTTCTCGAAGCAGTAGACCTGCCGGACGCCCTCGCGGGCGGAGAGTTCGGCGGTGCGGTCGGTCCAGGCGGCGAGGACGAGCGCGGCGCGCTCCTCGTCGAGCTCGGCGAAGGAGGTGCGGTGGTCGGGGGTGAAGCAGATGACCTCGCAGCGGCCGGTGTCGCCGGCGAGGGAGGGGAAGCGGTTCTCGAAGACGGCCACCTCGTAGTCGGGGGCGGGGATCTCGCTCGCACGGCCCTCGGTGGAGGGGCACAGGGGGCAGGCGTCGGCGGGCGGCAGGTGGGTGCGGCCCTGGCGGTGGGAGGCGATGACGACGAAGTCGCCGAGCAGCGGGTCGCGGCGCACCTCGGAGCCGGCGGCGGGTGCGTCGAGGGGGCGGGTGTCGGGGACCGCGCGGGCCGCGCCGTCGCCGGTGTCGTAGTAGAGGATCTCGCGGCCGTCGGCCAGGCGGGTGCTGGTTCGCTTCACGTGCACAGCCTCTCTCACCCGGGGCGGCTGCGGTCGGGCGGGCCGGATGCGGCCGGCCGAGCGGTCGTGGCGCGGATCACGGCCCGTACACCCGATCCGGTGAAGGACGGCCCCCAACGGTGACATAACGTGCCCGTCATGGAGCAGGAGCACGCGCCCGGGCACGGCGAAACGGCAGGCAGACGACGGTTCCTCACGATCGCGACCGGGGCGGCCGCCCTCGCCGGTCTCGGGGCCGTGGCCGGCTGCGCGAACGGGAACGCCGACGCCGACCAGGCGCTCGGTGCGGGGCGGGGCACCGGCCCGAGTGCCCGCGCCTCGGCGGACGGGGGCGTACCGGGCGGGTTCGACGTCAAGGCCGAGAACGCCAAGCCCGGGAACGCCGACTGGCACGTGACCAAGGCCGGCCCGGCCCGCGCCATCGAGGGCTTCGCCGACAAGGTGAGCGTGCTGCCCGGCGAGTCCTTCGGCCTGCACGTCTCCACCACGGCGCCCCGGTTCACCGTCTCCGCGTACCGGATGGGTTGGTACGGCGGCGCGCGGGCCAGGCTGGTGTGGCGCTCCGAGGCCCTGCCCGGCGTGCGCCAGCCGGAGCACACGGTGGACTCCGCGACCCGGATGGTGCGCACGCGGTGGTCCCGTACGGCCACGGTCGACACCAAGGGCTGGCCGGAGGGCTGCTACCTGCTGCGGCTCGACGCACAGGGCGGCGAGGGCCAGCGCTTCGTGCCCGTCACCGTGCGGTCGGCGGCCACCGCGGGACGCACCGTCGTGGTCAACGCGGTGGCGACCTGGCAGGCGTACAACCGGTGGGGCGGCTACGGCAGCTACGACGGCCCGAACGGGGCGTACGGCACGCGGTCCCTGGCCGTGACCTTCGACCGCCCCTACGAGTACGACGACGGCGCCGGGCTGTTCCTGGTGTACGAGGCTCCGCTGCTGGCCCTCGCCGAGCGGCTCGGCATACCCCTGGCCTACGCGACGACCACCGACGTGGCGCGGGAGAAGCGGCTGCTGGAGGGGGCCGCGGCGGTGCTGTCGCTCGGCCACGACGAGTACTGGTCGCCGGAGCAGCGGGCGCATTTCAC
This sequence comes from Streptomyces sp. NPDC032472, assembly GCF_040636955.1. Classification (NCBI taxonomy): domain Bacteria; kingdom Bacillati; phylum Actinomycetota; class Actinomycetes; order Kitasatosporales; family Streptomycetaceae; genus Streptomyces; species Streptomyces sp. NPDC032472. Next base: position 4,362 of record NZ_JBEZVK010000106.1, on the reverse strand, counting down.
CGCCGCCCGCGACGCCGGCACCAACATCGCGATCCTGGGCGCCAACTGCTGCTTCCGCCGGATCCGGCTGGAGCCCTCCGAGCTCGGGCCGGACCGTACCGTCGTGTGCTACAAGAGCTCCTACGAACAGGACCCGGGCTTCAAGCGGGGCCGCCCGGCCACCGTCGACTTCCGATCGGCCCCCGGCGCCGACCCGGAGAGCACGCTGCTCGGCGTGATCTACGACGGCTACCCGGTGGACGCCCCGTACGTGGTGACCCACCCGGAGCACTGGCTGTTCGAGGGCACCGGGGTGAAGGCCGGCGACCGGTTCGCGCACCTGGTCGGCGTCGAGTACGACAAGGTCAACACCGGTTTCCCGACGCCGCGGCCGATCGAGATCCTGGCCCACTCCCCGGTCGTGTGCGAGGGCCGGCCCAGCCACCAGGACACGGCGTACTACACGGTGCCCGGCGGCGCCGGGGTGTTCGCGACCGGGACCATGCGCTGGGTGGAGGCCCTGGACGCGACGGGCGACGGACGCAGCGGCGCCAACCACGGCCTGGACGCGAAGGCGGGGGCCCTGACCACCCGGGTGACGGAGAACCTGCTGCGGGTCTTCGCGGCGGGCCCGGCCGGGCGGACGCACCCGGCACAGGACAACGTGAAGACGGTGTACGGGGGTTGACCGGCGGGATAGGATCGTGATCACGGCATCGCGTGTCGGTCACCGACCGGGTGAGGCATGGAGGTGCCCGTGATGTGCCTTGCGGAGGCATTCACACATGTCAGTCAGCCTGAACCACACGATCGTCCATTCCCGGAACAACCGGGAGTCCGCCGCGTTCCTCGCGGACGTCCTCGGCCTGGAGGTCGGGACCGAGTGGGGGCCGTTCGTCCCGGTGGAAACCGGCAACGGTGTCACCCTGGACTTCGCGACCGCCGCCCCCGGTGAACCCATCACCGTGCAGCACTACGCGTTCCTGGTCTCCGAAGCGGAGTTCGACGCCTCGTTCGCGAAGATCGAGGCGGCCGGGATCCCCTACTGGGCGGACCCGTACCAGAAGCACCCGGGCGAGATCAACCACAACGACGGCGGCCGCGGCGTCTACTTCCTGGATCCGTCGGGGCACGCGCTGGAGATCATCACGCGCCCGTACGGCTACCAGGAGGACGCGGCCGAGTAGGAGCCGCGCCCACGTCCTGAGGGCCCGGCGGCTGCCGCCGGGCCCTTTCGCTGCCCGCCCGCCCCTCCGGCCCGTCAGCCGATCAGACGGTCCATGACGGCGACCGGCAGGCTCGGGTTCTTCGCCGCGTACTCGGCCGTCTCGAGGTCGGCCAGCAGCCCGGCCAGGACCGGTCCGGGCAGGCGCGGATGCCGGGCTGCCATCGCACGGACCCGGGGGTGCGGGTCGCCGAGCAGCCGTACCGCCGAGTCGGCGGACAGGCGGGGGTCGGTGGCGGCACGCAGCCGCACCTCCTCGTGGGCATCCATGCTGAAACGTTCCACCAGCTCGGGCGTCGAATCCGGGTCGTCCGCCGCCAACTGCCGCAGCCGGGGATGCGGATCGTCGGCGAAGCGCAGCAGGTCCCGGCGCGGGAAGTTCGGATGCCCGTACGGCCGGTCGGGCACGGACAGGCTCCCGCTCCACCACAGCCACACGTCCAGCAGCATGTCCGCGGGCGCGTCCTCGCACCGCTCGGCGAGGAACAGCTGCACGACCCGGTCCTCGTCACGGGCGAGCCGCTCCACCACGTCCGGCGGCAGCCGCCGGGCCATCGCCACACTGCTGCGCACCAGGAGGTGCTGCGAGGCCGCGAGCCGGCGCATGGCCTCCGGGTCGTCGTGCAGGGCCACGACCCACGCAACCGGCCGGCGCACGTTCCTCGGGTCGATCTCCACCGGTACGGCGAACCGCTGCTCGTCCGTCAGCTCCGGGCGCAGGGAGACCTGCAGCCGTACGTACTCCTCCGGATCGGCCGCGAGCGCCGCGACCAGGTCGGCGTCCAGGGAGGGGTTCCGGGCGAGGAACGAGCGCATGTGCGGCTCGCCCTGCCGGACGATCCGCTCGGCGAGGCCCCGTTCCAGCCGGCGCTCCTCCGCCAGCCGCACCGTTCCGCCGGCCGCATCGAAGACCTCGGCCGTGAGCGGGACCTCCTCATGGCGGGCCACCGCAACCGCCTGCCGGACCTGCGGGTCCGGGTCCGCGATGAGCAGCGCCCGGGTCCGCCCGTCCAGCTCCGCCCAGGCCGCCTCGCAGACCGCGGCCCGTACGCAGGCGGCTGCATCCCCGGCCAGGGCCGTGCGCAGTCGCTTCGGCAGGGCGGCCAGCCGTGCGGCCTCGGCGCGGACCTGGGCCGAAGGATCGGCGGCAAAGGCCTCGTGGACCGGATCGGAGAACACCACCCCGTCGCCCACCGCCGCCTCGAGCAGCAGTCCCCGCCGGGCTCCGCTCCGCTCCCCGAGGACCAGCCGCGACCACTGCTCGGGCGACAGCCGTCGGCGCGCCGTCCAGCGCTCGCCCAGGGCGCCGCGGACCTGCCGGTCCGGATGGTCCACGGCGGCGTCCAGGACCGCCGCCGGGAGGTCGTGCCGCCACAGCAGGTCCGGAAACCGGTCGAGCAGCCGCACCAGCAGCCCGACCGGCGCCGCCCGATTGCGGGACACACCGGTGCGCCAGGCGTACCGCAGCTCCACCGGGGTCTGCGGCCCGCAGCCCACCCGCTCCCAACACCGGTCCGCCGATCGGTCGTCCGCCTGGTCAGCGCCGTGTTCTCTCCCCATCCGGACGAAGGTAGACGATGCCCGGGACGCCCATGGCGGGCCGGAGCCCCTTCCGGGTCCGGATGGCCTCGGGCCTCCGCTCGATGGCGGTCCGACTCCCGGTCCCCGCGGCGGCGTTGCCGGTCACCGTGGCGGGACCGCGCCGGAAGCCGGACCCGCACCGGTTTCCCGTCCTGCACCGCCCGGGCGGTCCGGGTCAATCGGCCAGACGCGTACGGATCATCCGGAAACGGGCAACCGGGCCGGCGTCCGGCCCCCGTCCTGAGCCGCGGCCCGGCAGACGGGGCGGGTCCGGCGGGTGTAGGAGCAGGCGCCGACGGCCAGGGCGAGACCGAGCCCGGCGAAGGCGGATCCGCCGAAGCCGACCATCCAGGTGAGCCCCGCCCGAGTGGTGAAGGGCCAGGCGGTCTCCACGGCGGGCAGGACGTCCATCGCGCTCAGCGGGGCGTAGACGAGCAGGCCGATCCCGTAGAGCGACAGCCCGGCCGCACAGGCCCAGGCCGGCAGCAGCGGCAGCAGCCGGGGCACGCGCCGCCCGGCGAGCAGCAGCGTCCAGCGCGGGAAGACCTGCCCCCACCGGTACAGCAGCCCGAGCGCGAGGAAGACCCCGACCGCCGCGGCCAGCACGGTGACGTCGATGCCGGCCTCGGCGAGGGCCCGGGCGGCGCCGGGCGCACCGGAGTTCGCCTCGCGCCAGCCCTCGGCGGTGACCCCGAGGGCATCGCCGCCCAGCGTCCACACGGTCTTGACCGCGGCCCAGGGCAGCAGCCCGCAGAGCAGCAGCCAGGCCGCGATCCGGGTGCGCCGGGGCGCGCGCGAGGGGGCGGGGCGGGAGAGCGGGCCGTCGGCGCGTCCGCCGTGCCGGTGACCGCAGCGCGGGCACGCGCCCCGCAGGCGCCGCCGGTGGGCGACCAGGACGGGGACGAGCAGGGCGGTGCCGGCGGCACTGAGCAGCGTGTGGGCGAGTCCGGTCGCGCTGTCCGGGGCGGACAGGGAGAGCAGGCTGACGGCGAACGCGGGTAGCCCGAGCGTCCCCGCAGCGGCCACGCCGAGCCCGACCCCCAGCCCCACCGTCACCACGACCCGCCGGGCGCGCCCGGCCGTCACCGCACCCCGCCCGGCACGCCCGGCCGGCCCGAGCGGCCCAAGCGGCTCGCCCCGCCGCGTGGCGAGACAGGCCGCGGCAGCCGCGAGCGCAGCAGCGGCGAAGCCCACCTGCACCAGGGCCGGATAAGCCCCATGCGGCGACCAAGGCACGCCAACCCCGGCGGCGGCCCACACCCCTTGCACTCCCGCGTAGACGACTCCCCACACCGCCGCGGCCACCGGCCCCCACTGCGGCCACCGCCACCCCATCCGCACGACCCCGTCCATCCCGCCACCTCCGGATCGGCAACACCGTCACCAAAGCCTCCCCGGGCTCCCGGACACTCCGCGTCAGCCCCGGGTCGCGACCCCCTCCCCTACCCGGGGGAGCCGCCCATCCAGCCACGGCTGGGGCATCCCACCGCGTTCGACAGGGGCTTCCGCCCCCACCGGCGTTCAAGCCCCGGGCCGCTCCGTCCCACCTCGCCCTTTCGAAGCGGGAGGTGGGCCAT
>NZ_JBEZVK010000105.1:0-16194 GCF_040636955.1 Streptomyces sp. NPDC032472 | reverse complement strand
GGACCCGCGCACGGCGGGGACGGTGGAGGTGGTCTTACGGTGGGCCCGACTCCCGTGAGGAGCGGGTGCGGAACTTCGCCAACAGCAGGCCGACCCCCGACGGCGGCACGCACGGGGCGGGCTTACGCGACGGGGCGGCGCCCGCGGTTACGGCGTACGCACGACGGTCGGCTTCCCCGACCGAATCGGCGAAGGCCGCGATGCCGCCGCACGTCAATCCGCGGCCGGTGCCGGTGCCGGAGTCGGGGACGTGGGGTAGTCGGGCAAGGCGATTGTGGTGCTGACCTTTTGGCCCAGCCTCAGCATGCCGTTCAGGAACAGGGGGCGGGACAGCAGGGCGTTGCGGATGCGTATGCGGGTGGCCGTCGCCGGTGCGAGGAACTTGCCCGTGCGGTCGCCGCCTGACTGGCAGGCCTTGGCGTACGTGCGGAGCCGGTTCTCGTACCGGGTGAAGGCCGTCCGGTGGTCGCCCCCGGCTCGGGCGAGTTCGCCGGCCAGTACGTAGGCGGCGACCACTGCCGTTCCCGTTCCCATGCCGCCGATGGTGGCCCCGCAGGCGGCATCGCCGATGAGGCAGACCCGCCCCCTCGACCAGGTGTCCACGTCCGCCCGGCTGATCGAGTCGAAGTACAGGTCGGGAGCCCGGTGGAGGGAGGCGAGCAGGCGGGGGACTTCCCAGCCGAGGTCGGAGAACGCGTCGTTGACGAGTTGCTTCTGCTGTTCCGGGTCGTGGCGGTCGTACGACAACTGCGGCGCGGCGAAGACGAAGAACGCCCCCGCCCGCGCCGGGTCCCGGTGGTCGGCGCCGACGGAGGCCAGCCGCCCGGGCGCGTTGTACCCGACCGAACCCTGCGGCAGGCCCAGCTCGTTGGGGAGCTGCCAGGTGGCGGCGTAGTAGCCGAGGTGGCTCACGTACTCCTCTTCCGGGCCGAAGGCGAGGCGGCGGACGTTCGAGTGCAGCCCGTCCGCGCCGATAACCAGGTCGAAGTCGCGGGAGGCTCCGCTGCGGAAGTCGACTCGTACGGCGGAGGGGGTCTCGGTGAGGCCGGTGATCGAGTCGCCGAAGAGGTATTCGGTGTGGGGCGCGCTGTGCTCGTACAGCACTCGGGCGAGGTCCCCGCGGAGCACCTCCAGCTCGCCGCCGGCGAACTCGGCCGGCAGGTGCAGCAGGGTGCGGCCGTGTTCGTCGACGAAGCGGATCGGGCTGCCGCCGGTCTGGAAGCGGCGCAGTGCGGGCAGGAGGCCCATGCGGTCCAGCACGGTGAGGTGCGCGGCGCCGCGGAAGTCGACGGCTTGGCCGCCCTGACGCAGGGCCGGGGCCAGTTCGACGACGGTGGGCTTGAAGCCGTGGCGTCCCAGCCAGTGGGCCAGGGCCGGGCCGGCGACGCTCGCACCGGAGATAAGGACGTTCCTGTTCCGCATGGGTTGTTTCCTCCTGGCACCTTGAAACTGTGTCCGACGGACACTGCAGATACTGTGTACCTTAGACGCAGTTCATGCGGCAAGGGGCGGGACCGGGAGGTGGCGGATATGGGGAACGAGCACGCCGAAGTGGTCCGGCTGCTGTGGGGTCCGCATCCCGTGCCCGCCCGGGGTCCCAAGCCGAAGCTCGACCTGGAGCGCATCGCGCGGGCCGGGATCGAGATCGCCGACGCGGACGGGCTGGCCGAGGTGTCCATGCAGCGGGTCGCGGCGCAACTCGGCGTGACGAAGATGGCGCTGTACCGGTACGTGCCGGGCAAGGCCGAGCTGGTCGCACTCATGGTGGACGCCGCGATCGGCGCCTATCCGCAGCCGCAGCCGCAGCGGCAGGCACGGGCGCAGGCGCAGGCGCAGGGGGAGGTGGAGGGCGCGGGCTGGCGGGAGCAGCTCGAGGAATGGGCTCGCCGGCTGCTCGGGGTCTTTCGCAGCCACCCCTGGGCGCTGGACGCCACCGTCGGGCCGCGGGTCATGGGGCCCGGGGAACTGTCCTGGCTGGAGCGCGCCGTCTCCGCACTGGACGGCACCGCCCTGACCGGCGCCGAGAGGATGGACGCAGCCGTCCTGCTGGTCGGTCACGTACGCGGCATCACCCAGCAGGCCCGCGCGGCAGGCCCCGAGGGCAACCCCGAGGCCCAATTGGGTGCCGTCCTCGCGGATTTGATGCAGGCGCACGGCGAGCGGTTCCCCGCGCTCACTGCGGCCTTCGCCTCGGCGGCCCGGTCGGGCGGGCAGGACCAGGCGTGGGAGTTCGGCCTGCAGCGCATTCTGGACGGCCTGGCCGCGTACATCGACCGGAGCTGAGGCTACGGGGGCGATTCGGCCCAGGTCTCCGGGCCGCCGCCCCGCCATTCGACGAGATCGGGGTCGGTCAGGTCGAGCTCCTGGGCCGACTTCAGGCCGGCCGCGGCCAGGAAGACCGCGATGTCGGACGGTTTCTGCGCCACGCCGATCGCGACGCCGTCCCAGCGCACGCGCCGCCAGCCGTTCTCGTCGGGCGGATAGATGACCAGGCGGGCAGGCATGACCCCAGTCTTCCGCCGGCGCCGCCGCGCTGCACCCCGTGGCAGCCCGTTCAGGTGGCACGCCCCGTGTGCTTTAATAAATGAACGGGCATTTATTAATAAGGGAGGGTGGTGGCAATGGCGCGTCCCCGTGCCGTCGAGGATGGGGTGATCTTGCGCGCGGCGGCCCAGGTGATGGGTCGGGTGGGGCCGGCAGGGCTCACGTTGGCTGCCGTGGCGCGCGAGGTCGGGCTGGTGCCCGGCACTCTCGTGCAGCGGTTCGGGTCCAAGCGCGGGCTGCTGCTCGCGCTCGCGGACCTCTCCGCCCGGGAGGCGGACGGGCTCACCGCCCGCCTCCGTCGGGAGCACACCTCCGCCCTCGACGCCCTGACGGCGCTGGCCGTCGAAGCGGCGGCCGGGATGGAGACCCCGGAGAGCTTCGCCCATCACCTGGCGTTCCTGTGCATGGACCTCGCGGACCCGGAGCTGTACGAGCGGGCCCTCGCCGTCCACCAAGCCCAGGGGCGCGCGGTCCGCACACTGCTGGCGGAGGCGGCCGACTCGGGCGAGCTGCGCGCCGGGACGGACCTCGCCGTCCTGGTCCGCACGGTCCAGGCGATCACCGCGGGCGCCGGGCTGACCTGGGCCCTCGACCGCCGGGGCACCCTCGCCGAGCGGCTGCGCGAGGAGCTCGGCGCGGTGCTGTCCCCGTACGTCCCACCCAGCCACGTCGACTCGGAGGAATCATGACGCAGGACGTACGCCGCCCGCTGGCCGGAAAGGTCGCCCTCGTCGCCGGCGGCACCCGGGGCGGCGGCCGCGGTATCGCCGTCGAACTCGGCGCCGCCGGCGCGACGGTGTACGTGACCGGCCGCAGCAGCAGCGCCGGGCGCTCCGCCCTCGACCGCCCCGAGACGATCGAGGAGACCGCCGAGAGGATCACCGCCGCCGGCGGCCTCGGCATTGCGGTCCGCACCGACCACAGCCGCCCCGACGAGGTGCGGGCGCTGGTGGACCGGATCGCCTCCGACCAGGACGGCCGGCTCGACGTCCTCGTCAACTCGGTGTGGGGCGGAGACCCGCTGACCGACTGGGAACACCCCCTGTGGGAACAGGACGTGGACACCGGTCTCCGGCTGCTCCGGCAGGCGGTGGAGACCCATGTGATCACCAGCCGGTACGCGCTTCCGCTGCTGGTCGCCCGCAAGAGCGGGCTGGTGGTGGAGGTCACCGACGGCAACACCGCCCGCTACCGCGGCTCGTTCTTCTACGACATGGCGAAGTCCGCGGTCATCCGCCTCGCCGTCGCCCAGGCGGCCGAGCTGAAGCCCCACGGTGTCGCGGCCGTGGCGATCACCCCGGGATTCCTGCGCTCGGAGGCCATGCTGGAGCACTTCGGCGTCACCGAGGACAACTGGCGCGAAGCCGCGTCCCAGGACCCGAACTTCGCCCACTCCGAGACGCCGGCCTACCTGGGCCGCGCCGTGGCCGCACTCGCCGCCGACCCCGACGTCATGGCCAAGTCCGGTCGGGCCCTGGCGACCTGGGGCCTGTACCGGGAGTACGGCTTCACCGACGCGGACGGCACGCAGCCGGACTTCGCCGCGCACTGGGCCGAGAACCTGGCAGAGCAGTACGGGCCCCTCGGCGACCCGCTGTAGCGGGCGACCGTACCGTACGCGGCGCGGCGGATCAGGGCGCCGCGTGCCGTACGTGGAGATGGCCGTCGCGGGGGAAGGCGGGCGGGTGCGCCGGCAGGAAGCTGTCGAACGCGTAGCCGCTCTTCTGCGCGACCCGGCAGGAGGCCGCGTTGTCCGCCTGGTGCAGGAGTTCGAGGCGTTCCAGGCCATCGGCCCGGAACGTGTCGAACGCCCAGGCGGTGAGCGCCTCCAGGGCGCGCGGGGCCACGCCGCGGCCGCGAGCTCGGGCCGCCGTCCAGTAGCCCACCTCGGCGGAGGGCTTGCCGGGTACGACCTCCTTGACCACCGCACTGCCGGCCAGCCGCCGCGCGACCCCGTCAGGGTCGGCTTCGAGGACGGCGAAGCAGAAGCGCCGGCCGGCCGCCCAGCCCCGTTCCTGTTCCCGCACCCACTGCAGTGCCTCGGCCTCGTTCTCCATCCGGTGGCTCGTCCAGCGCCGCAGATCGGGATCCCGGTACACATCGACCAGTGCCGGGGCGTCCTGCGCGCACCAGGGCCGCAGGACGAGAGCGGGAGCAGCCGGCGTCGCCGCAGCCGCAGTCGTAGCCGCAGCCGTCAAGGCCGGGCCGCCCGGCGGCTGCCCCGTCATCGCTCGACCCGGGCACGCAGGGCGCGGACGGACCAGCCGAGCGCAGGTCCCGGACGCTGCGGGCCGGGCCATCCGTTGATGACCGCGAGGAGCTGGACGTACCGCTCCCTGCGCGGGTCGTCCATGCGCTCCAGCCGGGCGAGCAGCCGCCGCCGGGGCTCGACGGAGCCTCCGTCTCCGCACAGGCCCACCAGCCTCGCGACGATCGGGTCGGCCTGCGGTGAGGCGGGGTCGATGCCGGCCGCCAGGGCCGGGGCGACCTCGTGGCGGACGGTCGCTGCGAGGTCCTGGTGCCTGCTCGGCGGAGCCTGCTGCGCGCGCCCGGCCGCGTGCACCATCTGCCGCAGGTGGTCGCGGAAATCCGGGTCCTGCGACAGCTCGGCCAGTTCCACCCAGGCCTCGATCTGGTCCGGACGGGGGTCCTCGGGCAGCTCCGGGGTCATGGAGCGCATGATGCCCCGGAACGCGGTGTCGGCGCCCGGGCGGCCGCTGCCGAAGACCGCCTCGAGGAAGTCGTCGACCAGCCGTCGGCGTTCGGTCCCGGACAGTCCGGCCAGCTTGTGCATGAGCTGCGTCTCCTCTGGGGTGGCCCCGCGCTTCGCCACGGCAGTCAGCACCGCACGCCGCAGCCGTAGGATCCGGATCTGTGCGTCCAGGGCCTCGGCCTGCGCCGCGGCGACCTCCGGCAGTTCCCGCTCCCGGTCCATGACCTGCCGGATGGCCGGAAGGCCGAGTCCCAGGTCGCGGAGGGTCCGTACGAGTTCCAGGCGTGCGAGGGCGTCGTCGCCGTACTGGCGGTGGCCGGCCGGCGTGCGGTCGGCGGGCGAGACGATCCCGGAATCGGAGGAGAAGCGGACGGTCTTGACCGTGGTGCCGGTCTGCCGGGCCAGCTCGCCGATCGAGTAGAGCGTGTCGCCGTTCATGCCCCCACCTTCTGGCCTCCCCCTGGGGGAGACGCAAGCCCCTTCCGCCCCCTCCCGCCTCCACCCCGGTACTCGGAGTCTCTCACGGGTGACGGCGGGCCGGTTCACCTGTGTGTCCGTGGCGCCCGGGGGCCCGGTCGGGGATCGTGGCGGGGTGAGGGAGCAGCGGTTCGACGTATGGGCTGCCGGTGATGCGTACGAACGGTACATGGGCCGGTGGAGCCGTCTGGTGGCGGAGGAGTTCCTGACGTGGCTCGGCGCCGGGGACGGCCTGCGCTGGCTGGACGTGGGATGCGGTACGGGCGCGTTGACCGCGGCCGTGGCGCAACGGTGCCGCCCGCGGACCGTGCTGGGGCTCGACCGGTCCGCCGGGTTCGTGGCCTCGGCCGGTGCGACCGCCCCAGCACCGGCGCACTTCGCGGTGGCCGACGCGCTGTCGCTGCCGGTGCGCGACGAAGCGTGTGACGTGGCCGTGAGCGGACTGGCGCTCAACTTCCTCCCCGACCCGGGTGCGGCGGTGGCCGAGGCGGCCCGGACTGTACAGGGGGGCGGGCTGGTGGCGGCGTACGTATGGGACTACCCCGGCGGCATGGGCCTGCTGAACTCCTTCTGGGCCGCGGCGGCCGCGCTCGACCCGTCGGCTGCCGCCCTGGACGAGGGCCGGCGCTTCCCGCTGTGCCGTCCGGATCCGCTGCGCGCGGTGTGGGCGGGGGCGGGGCTGGCCGATGTGGCCGTCGCCGCGATCGAGGTGCCGACCGTCTTCGCCGGATTCGCGGACCTGTGGGAGCCCTTCCTGTCCGGGCAGGGGCCCGCCCCCGGGTACGTCGCCACCCTGGCCCCGGCTGCCCGGGAACGGTTGCGCGACGCGCTCGGCCGGGCCCTGCCGACGCGCGCGGACGGCTCGATCCCGCTCACCGCCCGCGCCTGGGCGATCTGGGGGACACGGCCGCCCCGGGCCGGCGCGGGGCGGGCGCCGAGGTGAACGGCTGCGGCTGCGGCCCGGATGCCGGCCGGGTCAGTCGAGGGAGACGACTTCGCTGTCGGCGGGTGCCCGGAGCTGGGTGACCGTCTCGAAGTCGTAGTAGGTGACTTCGTACGGCTCGGGGCCGGTCTCGGTCCGCTTCAGCAGATACGGGCGGCCCTGCGCGGCGATGTAGTCCGTGGCCGTTCCGCCGTTCGAGCCCGGGTAGGTGAGCATGAAGGCGGCGGTCGTGCCCTCGCCGGTCACCGTGCCCCTCGCCTTCTTGAACGTCGCCGTCCGCGTCTCCTCGGAGGCGAGCAGCTGGATCTCCGCAGGCGTCTTGTCGGCGTACGGCTGCGTGCTCGCCGCCGTCGCGGATGCCGACGCCGTACGGCTGCTGCCGCCCGCAGCCGGCTTGGCCGTGCCGCCGTCGCAGGCCGTGAGGGCAAGGGCGGCCGGCGGCCACGCCCGATCGCTCTTCGCGGCGGCACCGGAGAGCCTGTCGCCGCTTGCCCGGCACTGCCCTGGCACCGGCGAAAAGTACGGCATGGTGCACGCACGGGCCCGATATGCCTGACCCCGAGAAGCGCACACAAACGACGCTCTCCAAGCCAAGAACACCAGGCCGCCGACCCCGCTCCCCGCACGCGCGGTGATGACCCCAACGCCGCGACCCTGCGGAATTGGATGGCGGTCTGCTCCCCGCACCCGCGGGGATGGCCCGTTGTGCCGACCGGGGGCGGGTGCGGTTCGCACGGTCAGAAGCGGTTGCTCTGGACCGGGCCCGTGGAGTTTATCGGGGCTCGGGAGCCGGAGGTCAGCCAGAGCGGGGCGATCGCCGTGACGAAGTCGCGGAAGGCCGCCTCCCCGTCGACGGGGCCTTCGCCGTCGCCCGGGTCCGCCGACGGGTCCGCGGTGACGATGTCCCGGGCGATCTCCGCCTCCGGCCGGCTGTCGGCCGGGCCGCGGCCCTCGGCGCCGAGCTGTTCGCCCCAGGGCTCGGAGCCGACCTGGCGCTGGAGCGTGCTGAAGTCCGCGGGCACGGCGGCCGGTTCGGTCCAGCGGCTCGCGTGTTCGTACAGCACCTGACCGGGGGCGCGGTCGCGGAGTTCCGCCAGTACCTCCGGGTCGTGGTCGCTGAGGTCGTAGGCCACGACGAGGGTGCCCGGGCGGCCGGGAGCGTACGGCTCCAGCGGCAGGCCCAGCAGGTCCGCCGCGGCCAGCGCCAGGATCCGGTCGGAGCGGCCGGGCAGTGCGCTCACGGCCGTGGGGCGGTGCCCGGCGATGTCGAGGGCCGTCGCGAGCCGGTCCAGCCCGCGGCGGCAGGCCCCGTAGCTGTCGCCGAAGTAGGCGTAGCGGCCGGTCATGACCTCGAAGCCGTACGGGGAGAGCGTGCCGAGCAGGGTGCCGGTGAGGGCGAACTGCCAGCCGCGCAGGTCCGTCCGGTCGAGCGGCGCGGTGCGGGAGGCGGCCTCGGCCCGGCTCACCATCCCGCGGAGCCGCTCATGGGCCCAGGCCCACGTGCTGTCGGCGGGCTCGGGCAGCCGGGCGGTGCGGTCGCGGCCGGTGGCGAGATCGCCGGCGAGGAGGGAGTTGTAGGCCAGCAGGTAGCCGCCGGGCCAGGGTTCCAGTACGGCCTCGTGCCGGAGCAGCACCGCGGCGGCCTCGGCGTGGCGGTCCTCGGCCTCGAAGGCGGCGACGAGCTCGCTCAGCACGGGGCGGGCGCCGGGGGAGAGGCGCAGTGCCTCGCGCAGCGCGGGGATCGCGGGGAAGGCGAGCCCGCGCTCGATGCAGAGGTAGCCGAAGTCGTAGAGACGCTGGGCGTCGCCGGGCTTGCGGGAGGCCTTCTTCGCGGCGCGGGCCAGGTCGTCGAAGCCTACGGCCTCGGCCAGGGCGCGGACCTCGTCCGTCAGGTCGCGCAGGGGTGCCGTGTCGGCGAGCGGGCGCAGGGAGCGGACGGCTCCGGGTATGTCGCCGGCGCGCAGCCGGCTTCGTACGTCGTCGAATGAGTTCGTCATCACCGGTGATCATGTAGGGGAGGGGAGCCGACGGCAACGGGATTTTCCGAGCGCGGCGAACGCCTCCCTACGACGTGCACCGGGCACCGGGCAACGGGCAACGGGCAACGCGCGCCGCGGGCAGCCGCGGAGCGCCAGTAGGCTGCCGACACATGCCCCTCCTCACGCCGCACGACACCCTTGCAGCACTCCCCCAGGAGAGCGGACTCGCGCCGGACGACGACGCGTTGATCAAGGCGCTGCAGGTCCGCGCATGGGACCCGGGCCTGCGCTTCGACACGGCGGACGTCCCCGTCGGCTGGTTGGCCGAGCGGTACGGCAGCGCACGGCTGGAACAGCGCCGAGACGCCGTCGTGTCGTACGGCAGCGACGGAACCGTCCGGTTCAAGGCGGGGGCGGAGGAGGCGGCCGCCTACTACGCCGATGCTCCCCGCGGACCGCTGTTCCCCCCGATCACCCCGGCCGAGGTCGAGGAGGCGGAGCGCAGCATCGGACGCCGCTTTCCCGAACTGCTCCGGCGCGTCTACACCGAGGTCGCCGACGGAGGATTCGGCCCCGACGGCGGGCTCGCGTCACTGACCGAAGGCAACCGGGTCCCCGGGCACCTCTGCGACTGGCCCTGGACGGTCGGCGTCCACGAACGCAACCGGGCGGCGGGCGTGCCGCCCTCGTGGCTCTTCCTCGCCGCCGGCGGATGCACGATGGAGTGGTACGTCTCGCTGACCGCGCTCGACAACCAGGTGCTGCTCTACGACGCCGACGGCTGGGAGCCCGCCTGGGGTCAAGGTCCTCACGACGGTTTGCGCTACGCATCGGCCTCGCTGCGGGGATGGTTGCGGACCTGGGCTGACGGCGGCAACGTATGGGACGAACTCCTCAACGACGACCCCGACCTGGAGTGAGGTCGTACAACCCGTGCCAGCGCCAGTGCCCGAGCCCGAGCCCGTCCCCGTATCCGCAGCCGTCCGCGCATCCCTACCCAGCCTGCTCGCGGTCTTCGCGCATCCGGACGACGAATCGCTGGCAGCCGGCGGGGTGCTCGCCCGGCACGCGGCCGCCGGTGCCCGTACGGCCGTCGTCACCAGCACCTGGTCGCCTGACAGCCACCGGGCCGCTGAACTCGCCGATGCCCTCCGGATCCTCGGCGCCGGCGAGCCGAGGATGCTCGGCTACGCCGACGCGCGCATCCCCCTGTCGGCACCGCGGCGGCCCCGCTTCTGCGATGCGCCGCTGGACGGGGCGGTGGCCGAACTTCTGGCCCACATCCGCCAGTTCCGCCCGGACATCGTGGTCACCCACGACGCGCACGGCGGCCTGACCGGCCACCCGGACCACGTCCACACCCACCGCGTGACCGCACTCGCCGTCCATGCCGCCGGGATCGAACACCTCTACCCGCACTGCGGACCACCGTGGCGGCCCCGCGCCCTCTACCTGGCGACCCACCCCGAATCGAGCGTCGGCGTGCTGGCCGGCCTCCTCGGCGAGGTGGGCAAGTCCGTGCTCAGCGTCCCCGACGGGCAGATCACCGCAACCGTCGACGTGAGTCCGTGGCTGGAGCAGAAGTGGGCGGCGATCCTCGCGCACCGCAGCGAGGTCGAGCGCATACGCGCCCTTCCCGCCATCCTGTCCCGCCTCTCGGCGGACGGCCGCCGGCGGATCCTCGCGACCGAGTGGTACACGCGCCTCGACATCAGGCCCACAGCGGGCGACCTGCGGGAACTGACGGCATGAGGCGGACCCTGGCGCCATCGCCAACGCCTATGCTGCGCTGGTGATCAAGCCCATTGAACTCGTCATATTCGACTGCGACGGCGTGCTGGTCGACAGTGAGCGCATCGCCGCGCGCGTACAGGTCTCCCTCGGCGCCGAACTCGGCTGGCCGCTGACCGAGGACGAGGTCGTCGACCGCTTCATCGGACGCTCGCACGCCGCCATCCGCGAGCAGGTCGCCGCCCGGCTCGGCGAGGACACGGCTGCGGTCTGGTCGGAGCGGTTCGAGCAGCTCCACCGGGAGGCCGTGGACGCGGGACTGACGCCGGTCGAGGGCCTGCCGGAAGCGCTCGACGCGCTCAGCCTGCCGACGTGCGTCGCCTCCAGCGGCTCCCACGACAAGATGCGGCACACGCTCGGCCGCACCGGCCTCTACGAACGCTTCGCGGGCCGCATCTTCAGCGCCACGGAGGTCTCCCGCGGCAAGCCCGCCCCCGACCTGTTCCTGTACGCCGCCCGGCAGATGGGTGTCGATCCCGCGGCCTGCGCGGTGGTCGAGGACAGCCGGCCCGGCGTCGCCGCTGCCCGCGCCGCCGGCATGCGCGCCTTCGGCTACGCGGGCGGGCTGACCCCGGCCGGACGCCTCGAAGGCGCCGGCACCGTCGTCTTCCACGACATGCGCGACCTGTCGGCGCTGATCGCGGCGTCCTGATACCTGATGTCGAGGGCCCGGCTCCGCCGTGCCCCGGTCCGGTGCGGCCCGGTCAGCCCACCGGCTGCCGGGTCTCCGCGCGCACCTTCAGCGTGGTCTCCGCGATGCGGTTGAGGTCGACCGAACCGGGGGCCTGCTGGGCGAGTTCGGCACTGACCACGCCGACGCTGGCGGCAGTGTTCTCGTCCGCCCAGGCACACAGGGGGAGGGTGACGTCGGTCCCGCCGCCCCGGCGGGACGTCAACACCTGGCAGGACAGCGTGACGTCCGCGCCGGGGGGCCTGATGTCCCGGACGGGCACCGCCACCTTGGCGCCCTCGCCCTCGGCCGCACCGGCCATCATCTTCTTCCGCGCCGTCGCGGGGTCCTTGAACTGGCCGTACATCCCGGAGAGGGCGATGACGCCGGGCTGCGTCGGCGACTCGGAGGTGTAGCGGGCGACGGCGGGGTGCGGGTTGCGGACCTTGGGGTCGTAGGTGCCGTCGACCAGTTGCTTGCCCTTGGTCTGCGACGCGTCCTCGTCGAGCTGGTACTGGCCGCCCAGCAGGGTCTTGGGCACTGCGATCTTGTACTTGGCCTCGGGGAACCCGGCCCCGCTCGCCCGGTTCCCGGCCTCGCTGACGTTCTTCAGCACCAGTAGCCCGAACACGACCCCCACGGCCGTGGCCAGCCCCACCCACATGGGCTTCCCGGCCCGGCGGCCCGGCGGCTGCGGCTGCCCCCAGCCGCCTTGCGCCGCGGGGTACGGGTGGGGGTACGGCTGCTGCTGCGGAGGGTAGGGGTGCGGCCCGGGCGGCTGACCGTAGGGCTGCTGGCCGGCGTACGGGTGGGGCTGCTGCGGGGGCCCGTACGGGCCGGGGGAGTAGGGAGGCGGCGTCGTGCTCATGCCCCGACGCTACGTCAGCCCCCGCCTCCGCCACCGCCCGGGGCCTGGCCAACCCCGCCGGCTCTGCGTACCGCAGACCTCCTGCCGGGGGGCCAAGCCCCGCCCAGGCCCCGAACCCCAGGCCCCGCGGAGGACTTTGCCTTGCTTGCCGGATTCCCCGAAAGCGCTCCAGGAGACGACGCCGGTCGCCAGAGTCCCCGCTCAGAAACCTGCTCCCCGCGCCCGCAGGGACGCGCCTTACGGAGCCATCCGGCGGGTTCTTCGTCCGGTTCCGGCGTCGATGGCCGGGCGTCAGGCGCCGGTCAGGGCTCGTGGGGCGGGGGCCGGCTCCCGGAGGGAGGCCGACAGGGCGCGGGCCTGGCTCGTACCCGCTGCCTGTCGCCGCGGGAACGGGCATCGGCATCACCGTCGAATCGGCACTCGACCACCAGCCGTCCGGCCTGCGCACCATCCCCCTCACGGGCCCGTCGACCACCGCCGACCAGGTCGTCCTCACCCCCACCGAGCCGTCGGACGCCGCCACGGCACTGCGCGACCGGCTGCTGCACGCCTCGGTCGAACGTAACGAAAGTCCGAATCGGGAAAGCGACCAACACCAGAGCGGCTCCCCAGTAACATCGCAGCTCAGCGAGCCTGCTCCCCGCACCCGCGGGGATGACCCCGACGCCGGGCAGATCCATGGGGTCGGTCTGCCAGGTGGGGGAATGGGCGGGTGCTCGGGTGTTCTGTTTTGGGGGGATTGTGGGGGTTTGTTCTTTGCTGGGGGTGCCGGCGGGCTGTGCGTTGGCTGTGAAGTGGTGGAAGGAGGGGGTCCGGGGTGTGGGAGGTGTTCCGACAAGTTCTATATTCGTACGAACCATCCATGCGCGGCCCTGCTGCGGTTGATCAGGAGGGTACGACCGCGATGGTCGAGACCGACGGCGCTCCCGGCGCCCCCGCGGAATCCCGCTCGTCCCGCAAGGCGCGCAGGAAGGCGCAGAACCGCAAGCGCCTGGGCATCGGCGCGGCCGTCATCGCCGCGGGCGGGGTCGCCGCCACCGCGGCCGCCCTGGCGTTCGGCGGCTCCTCGGACGCCGAGGCCGGGGCCGACGCCCGCCTCGCGGCCCCCGCCTCCTCGGGCGGCGCGGCCGGCAAGCCGGGGGCCGGAAAGGGCCCGAAGGAGAACTGGGACGGCAAGGTCGAGGTGCTCGGAGACGGCTCCACCTCCTACACCGGACCGCAGCCGGGACAGCTCAAGCCCGAGAAGCTCAAGCCCGGCGAGAAGCCGCCGCAGTTCGTGGTCTTCTCCTGGGACGGCGCGCTGGAGGGCGACGACCACCTTTTCTCGCACTTCCGCCAGGTGGCCCGCGAGAGCAAGGCCCACATGACCTTCTTCCTCACCGGCATCTACCTCCTGCCGGACGACAAGAAGACGCTCTACCGCCCGCCGCAGCACAACCAGGGCGCGGCGGCCATCTCGTACCCGACCCCTGCGCACGTGAAGTCCACGCTCGGGCAGCTGCGCGGCGCCTGGACCGACGGCAACGAGATCGGATCCCACTTCAACGGGCACTTCTGCGGCCCCAAGGGCGGCGGGGACTGGAGCCCCGAGGAGTGGAAGAGCGAGATCGACCAGGCGTACGCGTTCATGAAGAAGTGGAAGACCAACACCGGGTTCACCAAGGAGGCGCCCCTGCCCTTCGACCCGGACCGGGAGGTGGTCGGGGGTCGCGCGCCCTGCCTGGAGGGCCAGAAGAACCTCATCACCGCGATCAAGCCCTACGGCTGGCGCTACGACGCCAGCTCCTCGGGCGACTTCCAGATGTGGCCGTCCAAGCAGAACGACATATGGAACTTTCCGCTCCAGCTCGTCCCGTTGCAGGGCAAAGAGGTGCAGGTCCTTTCCATGGACTTCAACTTCCTCTACAACCAGTCCGGCGACAGCACCCAGGGTGACCCGGCGAAGTTCTCGGCCTGGCAGACCCAGACCCGGATGTCGTACCTGAACGGCTTCAACCGCGTCTACAACGGCAGCCGGGCCCCGATGTTCATCGGCAACCACTTCGAGGACTGGAACGGTGGCATCTACATGAAGGCCGTCGAGGACGTGATGCGGGACGTCTGCCCGCGCCAGGACGTGCGCTGCGTGTCCTTCCGGGAGCTGTCCGACTGGCTCGACGTCCAGGACCCCAAGGTCCTGGCCCAGCTGCGCATGCTCGACCCCGCGCAGGCGCCGGACTGGAACACCCTGATCAAGTAGCCGGGCGGGTGGGGACCCGGCGGGCCCCGGCCCGTCCGGCCGCCGCCCGCCCTACTTGACCGCCTTGATGTAGTCCGCCCACAGGTCCACCGCCCGCGCGCTCCCGGGCGTCCCCTGCGCGTCCCCGCCCAGCCCCGTCAGCGGCAGCGGGATCAGGTCCGTCAGCGACATCCGGTAGACCACCACGGCCGTGGACTCCTGATCGGTGCTGGCCACGAACCAGCCCGCCGTGTTCGCCGCCGTCGTTCCGGTCTTGCCCGCCGCGCCCGGGTGCGCCTTGGCAGCCGTCTTCGCCGAGCCCTCGGTGACGGTCGCCCGCAGGGCGTCCGTCACCGCTCGCGCCGTCTTCGCCGACATCGCCCGCGTCGGCTTCGGCCCGTCCAGCGGCACCGCGCCGCCGCCGCGGGTGACCGAGCGCACCGAGTAGGGGTCGGTGTGCATGCCGTCCGCGGCGAAGGTCTGGTAGACCGTGGCCATCCGGATCGCGCTGGGCGTCGAGTTCTCCCCGAGCGCGAACGTGGGGATCCGCGGCCCGAGACTCGCCCCGAGCAGCCCGGACCGCTCGGCGTAGGACTCCACCCGGTCGAGGCCCACGTCGAGGCCGAGCTGCAGCATCGGGGTGTTGATCGAGTCCGCCACGGCCTGGCGCAGGGTCACCTGGCCCCAGTTGCGGCCCCCGTCGTTGCGCCCCTTGACCACCTTGCCGCTGCGGTCCCAGTACGGGCCCTCGGGCGTCTGTACGGTCACCTGGTCGTT
This sequence comes from Streptomyces sp. NPDC032472, assembly GCF_040636955.1. Taxonomy (NCBI): domain Bacteria; kingdom Bacillati; phylum Actinomycetota; class Actinomycetes; order Kitasatosporales; family Streptomycetaceae; genus Streptomyces; species Streptomyces sp. NPDC032472. The sequence goes on along the minus strand of NZ_JBEZVK010000105.1, from coordinate 1,214 downwards.
GCCGTCGTACGGACTGGACGGGGAGACGGGCGTACGGGCCTTGCCGCGCGTGCGCAGCACCCCGTCCTCGAGCGCGGCGGCGTACACGATCGGGGTGAACGCCGTCCCGGCGGGGATGGTCGTCGCGTTCGACTCGTTGAAGCCCTGCTTGAGGTAGTCGGGCCCGCCGTACACCGCGAGGAGCCGCCCGTCGGGGGCGATGCTCGCCGCGCCGATCTTCGCGTACTTGTCCGTGTCGGGGCGCTTCTCGGCGTCGAAGTCCTTCTGTGCCGCCTGGACCGCGGCGGTCAGGGCGGTCATGCGGGCCGGGTCGAAGGTGGTGTAGATCTGGTAGCCGCCGAGGTCGAACTCTGACTCCTTGATGTGCCCGGCCTTGATCGTGTACTGCTTCGCCAGCTCCACCAGGTAGCCGGTCTGCGCGCCCGGCATGCCGGCCAGGGACTGGCTCGAGGGCTCCGGGAACGTCGTGTACGTGGCCCGCTCGGCCTTCGACAGCTGCCCCGTCTCGACCATGCGGTCCAGGATCCAGCTCCAGCGCTCCACGGCCCGGTCGTGGTTCTCCTTGCTGAGGGTGGGGTCGAACAGGCCGGCGCCCTTGAGGAGGGAGGCCAGGAAGGCGCCCTCGCTGGCGTTGAGCTGCGAGACGTCTTTGCCGTAGTACGCCTGGGAGGCGCGCTGGATGCCGTACGTGCCGCGCCCGAACCAGCTGGTGTTGAGGTAGTCCTGGAGGATCTTCTCCTTGCTCGTCCGGTTGTCCAGCTTCAGGGCGAGCAGGATCTCGGTGAACTTCCGGGAGAGGGTCCGGTCCTGGTTCAGGTAGGCGTTCTTCACGTACTGCTGCGTGATGGTCGAGCCGCCCTGGGTCTCGCCGCCCGTCACCGCGGCCCGTACGGCGCGCAGGAAGCCGGAAGGGGAGACTCCGGGGTCGGAGTAGAAGCTGGCGTTCTCGGCCGCGAGGACGGCTCCCCGGACCTTGGGGGGCACCTTGTCCAGGGGCATCTCCTGCCGGCTGACCCAGCCCGTGCGGGCCATCGTCGAGCCGTCGGCCCAGTAGTACACATTGTCCTGCTGTGTGGCGAACGAGTTGAGGTCGTCGGGTATGTCCGTCACGGCGTACGCGATCGTGACGAAACCCGTCATGCCGATGAACGCGTACACGCAGGCGCCCAGCCACTGGCGCCACGACGGCACCCACCGGCGCCAGCCGCTGCGGC
>NZ_JBEZVK010000104.1:0-16516 GCF_040636955.1 Streptomyces sp. NPDC032472 | reverse complement strand
TCGGCCGGGGCGGGACGCGCCAGCCCCTGGCCCAGCTGCGGGCCGGGGGCTGCGCCCGGCCTTGCTGGGGCTCCGCCCCAGACCCCGCGCCTCAATCGCCGGCGAGGCTGAATTGCCGGACCCCCGTCTCAGGCGTCGGCCGGGGGTGGATGTGCCGGCCCCTGGCTCCGTCTGCGGGCGGGGGCTGCGCCCGGGCTTGCCGGCGCTCCGCCCCGGCCTCCGCGCCTCAATCGCCGGCGGGGCTGAATTTGCCCGGCCCCCCGGGGGACGGCGGGGGCCGGGGCCGCAGGTCCCGGTTTCTGGGGGCACCTCCCAGCGGTAGCTGGGGGAGAAGGGGCGGGTAGGGGAACGGCTCCGCGCAGCGGCCCCCCGGCCGGGGGACGGCCGTCAGGGGGTCAGGGCGTCAAGGACGGGGGCAGGGGGGCCCTGTGGAGCGTGGTGAGGCCCGAGACCGCTCGGGTGAGACAGACGTACAGCCGCCGCAGCCCGGTCCGTTCGTCCGGCTCGCCCGCGACGATGGCCGCCGGCTCGTCCAGCACCACGTAGTCGTACTCCAACCCCTTCGCCAGCGAAGCCGGCACCACCGTCAACCGCACCTCCGCCGTCGTCTCCTCCCCCGGCGACAGCCACGCCAGCCCGGCCCCCCGAAGCGCCTCCTCCAGCTCCGGAACCCGCGCATCGGCCGCGATCAGCCCGATCGACCCCTCCCGCTCCAGCGAGGCCCGGCAGGCGGCCACCACCGCCGCACCGAGGTCGTCCACCCGCCGCACCTCCAGCGAGCCCGCCGCCTCACGCACCGAGGACACCTCCGCCAGCCCGGGCGCGATCTCCGGCAGCAGCCGCGACGCGTACGCGATCACCTCGCGCGGTACGCGGAACCCCGCCGTCAGCTCCTCCACCGCCGCCTCCGGCTTGCCCAGGTGGGCCAGGGCCCGGCCCCAGTCGCGGGTGGCCCACGGGGTGGTCCCCTGCGCCAGGTCGCCCAGCACCGTCACCGAGCCGGTCGTGCACCGCCGCCCCACCGCCCGGTACTGCATCGGCGACAGGTCCTGCGCCTCGTCGAGCACGACGTGCCCGAGCGAGTGCGTCCGCTCGACCAGGTCCGCCGCCTCGTCGATCAGCACCAGGTCGGCCGCCGACCACTTCGCCGCCCGCACGCTCCGCCACGGCTTGGGCCACAGCAGCAGCTCCTGCTCGGCCGCCGTCAGCACCCCTTCCGCGTGCGCGGCCAGGAACTCCGCGTCCGACAGCAGCCGCAGCACCAGCTTCGCCGGGTCCACCGCCGGCCACATCGCCTTGACGGCCGCCTTCACGGCCGCGTTGCGCGCCACCGCATCCTGCACCCGGTCGTCCGGAGCCTCGCCCGCCTGCTCCATCCGTACGAGCACGGTGTGCGCGATCCGCTGCGGCAGCGCCTCCCGCGCGGCCCCGTAGCGCATGTCCCGCGCCAGCAGCTCCGCCACGATCTCCTCGAGCTCGTACGCGGGCACCCGCCACCGGCGCGAGCCGCGTACGACCATCAGCGCCTCGGTCGGCGGCGTGACGTGCGAGCGCACCGCACGCCGCAGCACCTCCGCCATCCGGGCGTCGCCCTTGACCACCGCGGTCGCGGCCGGATCGGTGCCGCGCACCTCCAGCCCGTCCCGCGAGACGAGGTCCTCGACGGTGGCCTGCTTGACCTCCAGCTCGCCCAGCGCCGGCAGCACCTGCTCGATGTAGTGCAGGAAGGAACGGTTCGGCCCGATCACGAGCGTGCCCGTACGGGCCAGCCGCTCGCGGTGCGCGTACAGCAGGTACGCGACCCGGTGCAGGCCGACCGCCGTCTTCCCGGTACCGGGCCCGCCCTGCACGCACACCGACCCGGACAGCCCCGAGCGGACGATCTCGTCCTGCTCGGGCTGGATCGTCGCCACGATGTCCCGCATCGGGCCGACGCGCGGCCGCTCGATCTCCTGCTGGAGCAGCTTGCTGACGGTGGCCGCCTCCCCGGGATCGGAGAGGCGCTCGTCCTCGTACGCCGTCAACTCCCCGCCCGTGTAACCGAACCGGCGGCGCAGCGCCACGTCCTGCGGGTCGGCCTTCGACGCCCGGTAGAACGGCTGGGAGACCGGGGCGCGCCAGTCGATCACCATCGGGTCGCCCTCGGCGTCGTGGACGTGGCGGCGGCCGATGTAGAACTGCTCGCCCTCCCCGCCCTCGGCGAGCTCCGCGCCGGGCGCATGGAGGTAGTCGAGGCGGCCGAAGAACAGCGGGGTGTGCGCGAGGTCGGCGAGCGCCTTGATCCGGTCGTCGATCTGGGCCTGGAGGACGATCGCGTTGACCCAGTTCGCGGTGACGTCGCGGATGTCGAGGGCCTCGACGTCCTCGCGCATCGCGCGCAGCGCGGCACGGGAGGCGGCCAGGTGCGCCTGCTCGCGGGCCAGCGGGTTCCCGGCAGGCTCGGCGGACACGGCGGTGGCGGGAACGGTAACGGGAACGGGCTCGGTGGCGGTGGCGGTGGCGGGAACGGGGGCGTGCGCGGGCACGGGAATGCCTCCAACTGCTGGTCTGCGACGGGTCGGTGCGTGGGTGCGTGGCACGGTGCCCGCCGGTTTCCGACCGGCAGGCGCTCTCCCCGGATACGGCGGCGGGAGGCGGCAAGAGCGGAGATTGTAGTCACCGCCCCGCCCAGGCGCGACCGCATTTCCCCGCACCCCCCGGCTCCGTCCTCCGGGGGACCTTGACCGCCCCCGCAGCGACCTCAGGGGTAGCCCTAAGGGTCGGCATGAGCCGTCAGGCGTACCCGCGGACCCCTGCGGCTCCGTCGCGGGACCGATGTGCCGGATGGTGCGGTCGGCGCACCATGGAGACATGAGCACCGCAACCTTCACCCCGGTCCACGGCGGCCGCCCGAGCGGCGCCACCGCCACCTCCGACTCCCACCACCGCCACCTCGTCGGCAGCGCCCTGCGCGCCGCGAAGGTCTTCGCCGCGGCGATCGTGAGCGTCGCCGTCCTGGGCGAGTACGCCGAGGACGCGGGCGTCGTACGGCGCTGATCCGCCACCCCGCACCACGGCAGGCCGCCCGGCGCTGGCCGGATACCGGCGGCGACCCTTCGATGATCCACTAGGGTCGCGCGCGTGACCCGCCGCCCCCGTCCCGCCCCCACCCCGTGGCCGCCGCCGGCCGCCGTGCTGGTCACAGGCGCCCTGCTCGTTCTGGGCGCGGTGTGCATCGCTGTACGGATCCCGCTCGCCGAGGCCCTCGCCGAGTCCCTCGCCAACGGCTTCGCAGCCGGCTCTGCAGACGGCCCCGCAGACGGCTCCGCCTACCCTCCCTTCGCCGCGATCCTGTTCACGCCCGCCGTGTGGCTGCCGCCCGGCGTGCTCAAGGCCGTCTTCCTCCTCGGCAACGCCGCCTTGCTCGCCCTGCTGGTCGTCCTGTCCTGCCGGCTCGCCGGCCTGCGGGCCCGGCCCGCCCCCGTCCTGGCCGCCACCACCGCCGGGCTGTGGGCGGAGCCCTTGTTCCAGAGCCTGCTGCCGGGCCAGATCAACCTGGCGCTCGCCTGCCTGGCCGTGTGGGACCTGGCCCGCCCGCGCACCGCCCTCGGCAAGGGCTTCGCCCTGGGCACCGCCGCCGGGATCAGCCTGGCCCCGGCGGTGCTCGTCCCGTACCTGCTGCTCACCGGCCGGGTCCGGGCCGGGCTCACCGCGCTGGCCGCCTTCGCCGGGACCGCCCTGCTGGGCCTGGTGGTCCTTCCGCAGGCCTCCGCCGCGTTCTGGGCCCGGCTGCTGAACGCGGGACCGGACCGGCTCCTGCACTGGCCGCACCTGTGGGTGTGGTCGATCCCGCTCCTGGCGTACGCGACCCGCGCGGCAGCCCCCGTACGCCGGCCCCCGGCACCCGCGCCCGGCGATCAGTCCTCGCCGGCCCCGACCCCGTCCCCACTGCCGGTCAGCAGCTCATCGGCGTCCATGATCCGGTAGGCGTACCCCTGCTCGGCCAGGAACCGCTGGCGGTGCGCCGCGAAGTCCTGGTCGATGGTGTCGCGCGCGACGACGGAGTAGAACCGGGCCTCGTGCCCGTCCGCCTTCGGCCGCAGCACCCGCCCCAGCCGCTGGGCCTCCTCCTGCCGCGACCCGAAGGTCCCGGACACCTGGATGGCCACGGTGGCCTCGGGCAGATCGATGGAGAAATTCGCCACCTTCGACACCACGAGCACGCTGATCTCGCCCTCCCGGAAGGCGTCGAAGAGCTTCTCCCGCTGCGCGTTGGAGGTCTCGCCCTTGATGACCGGTGCGTCGAGGTGCGCGCCGAGCTCGTCGAGCTGGTCGATGTACTGCCCGATGACGAGGGTCTGCTCGCCCCGGTGCTTCGCCACCAGCGCCTCGGTGACCTTCCGCTTGGTCGCGGTGGTCGCACAGAACCGGTACTTCTCCTCGGTCTCGGCGGTGGCGTACGCGAGCCGCTCGCTCTCGGTGAGGTTGACCCGTACCTCGACGCAGTCGGCCGGGGCGATGTAGCCCTGCGCCTCGATCTCCTTCCACGGGGCGTCGAACCGCTTCGGGCCGATCAGCGAGAACACGTCCGACTCGCGCCCGTCCTCGCGCACCAGCGTGGCCGTCAGCCCGAGCCGCCGCCGGGCCTGCAGATCGGCGGTGAACTTGAACACCGGCGCCGGCAGCAGGTGCACCTCGTCGTACAGGATCAGCCCCCAGTCCCGGGAGTCGAACAGCTCCAGGTGCGGATAAACACCCTTCCGCTTCGTCGTCAGCACCTGATAGGTGGCAATGGTGACGGGCCGGATCTCTTTCCTTGTCCCGCTGTACTCGCCGATCTCCTCCTCGGTCAGCGAGGTCCGCCGCACGAGCTCGTGCTTCCACTGCCGCGCCGACACCGTGTTCGTCACCAGGATCAGCGTGGTCGCCTTCGCCATGGCCATCGCACCGGCCCCGACCAGCGTCTTCCCCGCCCCACAGGGCAGCACGACGACCCCGGACCCGCCGTGCCAGAACCCCTCGACGGCCTGCCGCTGGTACGGCCGCAGCGCCCAGCCGTCCTCCTCCAGCTCGATGGGGTGGGCCTCCCCGTCGACGTACCCGGCGAGGTCCTCGGCCGGCCAGCCGAGCTTGAGCAGGGTCTGCTTGATCTGGCCGCGCTCGGAGGGGTGCACGACCACGGTGTCCGGATCGACGCGGGCCCCGACGAGGGGGGCGATCCGCTTGGACCGCAGGATCTCCTCGAGCACCGGCCGGTCGGTGGTGGTCAGCACCAGCCCGTGCGTGGGGTGCTTGGACAGCGTCAGACGGCCGTAGCGCGCCATGGTCTCGGCGACGTCGACGAGCAGCGCGTGCGGGACGGGATAGCGGGAGTACTCCACGAGGGCGTCGACGACCTGCTCGGCATCGTGCCCGGCAGCCCGCGCGTTCCACAGCCCGAGCGGGGTGATCCGGTAGGTGTGGATGTGCTCGGGAGCCCGCTCGAGCTCGGCGAACGGAGCGATGGCCCGCCGCGCGGCCCCGGCCAGCTCGTGATCGACCTCGAGAAGGAGGGTTTTGTCGCTCTGAACGATGAGAGGCCCGTTCACAGACTCCCTTTCCGTCTGGTGCCAGTTCCGGCCACGGACGACCGGACGACCAAACCTCCAGTCTGCCGCATCCCCCACCCCCGGCGCCGCAAGGCCGACCACCCTGCCGCCCGACCACCCGTGACGCCGGTCAAGCGGCCTCGCACCCAAGACGGCCGCCAGCCGCCACCCACACGACGACCACGTAGTGATCGAAGGCGCCCGCAGCCCACCCGTCGGCTCCCTGATGCCGGCGCCTGTGGAGCATGCCCCCGTCCCGGAGCGGGATGCCGGCCGGGCGGAGCGGGAGGTGCGGGGGTTTCCCGTCAAAGCGGGACTGGCCTCCGCTGGAGGGGATGTCGGCCGAGGCGAACCGGGCCGACCTCGCCCGCCACGCCCGTGACTTCGCCGCCCGGACCGGGTTCACGTACAGCGTCCTGGACGGCGACGACGTGATCGGCTGTCTGTACGTCTACCCCGCGAAGGACGACTCGGGGCAGGCGCACGTCAGCTCCTGGGTGCGGGCCGACCGGGCCGAGTGGGACGGGGTCGTGTACCGCGCCGTCGCCCGGTGGCTTACCGAGGCGTGGCCCTTCGAGGCCGGGCGGGTCGTCTACGCCGCCCGGTGAGCAAATGGGAAGGGGCCCGGCACCGAGTGCCGGGCCCCTTCCGGGTGTCGTACGGGCGTCAGCCGCGGGCCGCGGCCTTGCGGCGGCGGGCGCCGAGCCAGACGAAGGCACCGCCGGCGGCGACGAGGGCCGCGGCCAGGGCCGAGTACAGGCCGGTGTTGGAGTCGGCACCGGTGGTGGCGAGGGAGCCCGAGGTGGTGCCGGTGCCCGTGGTCGTGCCCGTACCCGTGCCGGTCGAGGCGCTGGCCGACGCGCTCGGCGACGGGGAGGCGGACGTGCTCGCGGACGCCGACGGCGACGGCGAGGCCGTGGTGACCGGGCCGAACTCGACGTCGGCCTTGGCCTCCACGAACGGGACCTTGTTGCCCTCGGCCAGACCGACGAAGGCGTCCAGGGTGACGGTGGTGGCCTTCTTCAGCGTCGACTTCGGGCCCACCTTCGCGCGCAGGTGCACGGTGCGCTCGCCGGAGGCCTTGCCGAAGGGCGCCGGGATGTCGGCCAGGCGGAGGTCGCCCTCCTTGTCGCGCTTAACGTCCTTCCACGCGCCGGCCTCCAGGACCTGGAGCTGGAGGTCCGGGTCGCCGGCGCCCGCGACGGACGTCTTCAGTGTGGTGGCCAGTGCGGTGTTGAACTCGCCGTCGCCGGAGGCGCGGTAGCGCAGGTCCATCTCGCGGCACTGGTGCTCGTCGATGCCCTGGCAGGGGTTGACCTTGTCGAACCAGGTCTCCAGGGTGCCGGGCTTGACCGCCGGGTCCGTCTTGAAGGTCAGAGACGCCGCGCCGTCGGCCGCGAGCTCGTTCTGGAAGCTGGAGGCGCGCAGCGTGAAGTCGCCGACGTTGTTCGGGTAGCTCTTGGCGAGGCCGACGGTGACCTTCCAGGTGAACTTGCCGCCCGCCGGGACCTCGAAGCCCGCCGTCGTGTCCTTGCCGGCCGGGGTGAACACGCCCTGCCAGTCGCCGTCCTGCTGCTGGATGGCGGAGTCGGTCGCCGGGGTGCCGTCCGCCGCCGCGACCTTGAAGATCATGTCGTTCGCCTGGATCCGGGTGTTGCTTCCCCAGCTGGCGTTGATCCACGGGTGGAAGGAGTGGGCCTTGTCCGTGGGGTTGTTGACCGTCAGCTCGAAGGTCTCCGTCGCGCCACCGCGGGTCAGCGGGCCGCTCGGCGCCGGGGCACCCAGCGTGATCTTCAGCGCGTGCAGGTTCTCCGCGGCCGGCGCGGCGTACGCCGACAGCGGCATCAGGACGGTACCGGCAACGGCGGCGACGACGGCGGTGGCGGCAGCGGTGCGCAGCGGGCGGCGGGCGGCGGCGGTGCGAGCGGACATGGTGGACTCCCCCCAAGGAATCAGGACGGGCAGGCGGACCGCAGCGCGGCAGCCGGCAGCAGGTGAGGCGGCGAAATGGTCGAGCAGAGAGGTCAAGCGAAGAGGTCAAGCGAAGAGGGCAGGCGACTCGGCCGCGGCAGAGCGCCGGGCCGGTGCGTGGGTCGTGCGGGGTGTCGCTCTCGGGCCGCTTGTCGTTCTCCCCTCGGCCGCTGCTGCGATGCACTGATCTTCACATACGGCGCAGGGGCACGTCATCCCCCGTGTGTCACCACTGTGCAACAGGCGTTCGGAGCCCCTTCCGCACCCCCCTGACCTGCGATAACAGGTATGAGGCAGTCCGCTTTCAGGCCCGCCCCCGCCTACGCCCCCAAGTGCCCCAGCGCCCCCGCCGCGTACGGCGTCTCGACCGGCAGCAGGGCCCGCGCCGCGGCCTCCTCGCCGGCCCGGACCAGGGCGTGGACCTCCCGGGCCAGCGGCGTGACGTCGCGGATGGAGACCGTCCACTCGTCGGCGTACGCCCGCGAGGCCGGCCCGGACAGGCCCAGCTGGAGCGAGCGGTATGGCAGCGGGTTCAGGTGCAGGTCGCGCTCCGGGTCCCACTGGACGCGGGCGGGGGAGTCCCGCAGGGCCTGCTGCCAGGCCTCGCGGTCGGCGTGGGTGCCGGGCTCGTAGTGGGACAGGCAGGCGTGGCGCAGGGCGTGGTCGAAGCCCTCGCGGGTGATCTCCACGGCCAGGACGGTCTCCTGGTCGGCCTTGGTCGCCCAGCCGCAGCGGTACATCATCCACAGGAACGACGGCTTGATCCAGGTCATCCGCTCCCGCTTCCAGGCGGCCGGGAACCGCCCGTCGCGCGCCGCGGGCAGCCCGAGGTGCGGCCCGTACGCCTGGTAGACGGTGACGGTGGTGGCGGTGTGGAAGGCGCGGATCTGCCGGCCGGGGACCTCGAGTGCTGTTTCGGACATGGGGTCAGGGTGCTGTGCGCACCGACGCGTTGGCCAGCGATTTCACACCTGGTCCTCCGCCAGCTCCGCCACCCCCGTGATCCGGTGCAGCGCGTACGTGCGCACCTCGTCCGCGGTGTGGTCGTACCCGGTGACGAAGCCGCCCTCCACCCGCACCGGGGCGATGACCCGCTGGCTCGCCGCCCCGTCGGCGTTGACGTAGCCGATCCACACCGCCGAGCCGGTCAGCGCGGCCGCCTGCACCGTGGCGAGGGTCTCCGCGGCGCTGGTGCGCGGGAGTTCGCCGGGCGCCGGTGCGGGCGCGCCGGAGTCGGCCGCCCGGGCCGGCTCCTTCCGTACGGCGGTGGCCGCCACGTCCCCCGCCCGGATGGCCCGTACCGCCGCCCCGAGCAGGGTCTCGTCCGGCACCGGCGGCCCCTCCGGCACCGGTACGGGCTTCGCCCGTGCCGGGGTGCGGTGTGCGTCGGCCCGCGCCACGAGCACGTCGCCGGTCGCGGACTCGGCGGCCGGGGCGTATCCCATCGCCCGCAACCCCTCCAGCAGGGCGCCCGGTTCGGCCTGCGCGGCCAGCACGGTCGGGGCGAGGCGCCGCAGGCCCAGCCCGGCGGACCGCTTGTCGGCCAGGATCTCGTTCAGCATGCCGTCGTCGTCGCAGCGCACGTACGAGGACGCGGCGCCGACCCGCAGGTGCCCGTGGCGCCGGGCCACGTCGTCGATCAGGTACGCCAGCGGCTGCGGGACCGGGGTGACGCTGTGCTCGGCGAGGAAGGCGTGCAGGTCGGAGGCGGTGCGCCCGGCGTCCAGGGCCCGGCGTACGGAGCCGGGCGTGAAGCGGTAGACGGTCGCCCCGCCCTTGGACTCCACCTCGGCCAGGACCGCCAGCACGTCCCCGAGCGGCCGGCGCAGCGGGCCGGGGGCCACGGCCGTCAGGTCGGCCTGGAGCAGCACGTGGTCGACGGGTTCGGGCAGCAGCGGTGCCAGCAGCGGCGCCGGATCGCGGTGCTCCAGCAGGGCGCGGCCGGGCCCGGAGAGCGCACCGCGGCCGGTGACGCCGAGGAGTTCGGCCTCGGTCAGCGTCCACCGGGCGAGGCGGGCGCGCAGCTCGCTCGTGCCCCGTACGGGCCGCTCCCAGGCGAGCCGGTCGAGGAGGTCCTGCGGGTCGGGGGCGGCGCCTTCGGGGAGCGCGGCGAGCAGTTCGAGGACGCGCCGGCGCACGTCGGGGGCGGGGGAGCGGTCGAGGTCGGGGCCGAGGGCGGCGAGGGTGCGGCCCTTGGCGTCCTGTTCGCCGACCATGCCGGGGGTGCGGGTGGCGGGCAGCCAGGCGGTGGCGAGGGCCGCCCAGCGTTCGGCGGGCGGGAGTTCGGCCCAGTCGTCGAAGGCGGGGGTGGGGGCGTACCGCTCGTCGACCTCGCCGTCACTGGCCAGCAGGCCGGCCGCGTAGCCGAGTTCGATCCAGAACGCGGCGGTCGGCTCGTCGGTGTCCAGGGCGGCCGCGGTGCGCTTCAGGTCGCGTACGGACAGGCCGCCCGCGCGCAGCACCGGCGGACCGGCGTGCTCCCAGGACTTCACCAGCTCCTCGACGGTGGCCAGCGCGGCCAGCGCCTGCCCGGCCGCGTTGGCGTCCACAAGCTGTGGACGGTGCTCGCGGTGCGCGGCCACCTGCGGGGCGAGGGGCTCCGGGGTGCGGTGCGCGAGCCCGCCGCGCAGGTGCAGCGCCACCTCGCGGGGCAGGACCACGGTCCGCGCCGTCGACGGCAGCAGCAGGCCGCGGTCGCGCAGCCAGCGCACCGGCGGGGTCGGGTTCGGGGTCACCTCCCCGTACGGCGGCCCCCACACGAGCCGGGCCAGCACCTGGTGGGCTTCCGCGGGGGCCTGGTCCAGCAGGGCCGACATCCGCCGCCGGTCGGTGAACAGGCCGGTCAGGGCCGTCACCGCGGACACCGGGTCGTGGGTGGCGGGCAGCCCGGCCGCCGCCACGATCTCCTGGATCCGGGTCGGCGACATGCCGGCGGTGGCCTCGGCGACGGTCGGGCCGAGGCCGGTGGGGGAGGGGCGGGAGGCGGAGGGGGCGAGGAGCTCGCGGGCGGTGCGGACCAGGCGCAGCCGGTCGTCGTCGCCCCAGACCAGGGCCTGGTCGCGGAGGGTGGCCAGGGCGCGGGGGAGTTCTGCGCGGGTGCCGTTGTCGCCGGCGCTGTCGTCGTCGCTGCCCTCGCCGGCCAGGAGCGACTCCAGCACCGGGTACGGGCACGGGTCCGGGGCGACCGCGAGGGCCTCGGCGGTCTGCAGGGCGAACCGGTCCAGGTGGTCCAGGGCGCGGACCACCGAGGCGCGGGTGCCGGCGCGGGTGGCCAGCTGCGTCACGTCGCCCGGGACCGGGCTGAGGAGGTCCGGGCGGGCGTGCAGCAGCGCGGCGAGCGCGGCGTCGTCGCGGGCGCGCAGCGCCTCGGCGAGGGAGCGCGGGGCGGCGGCGGTGGCACTGCCGGTGCCGGTGCCGGTTCCGTCGCCGGTGCCTGCGCTGCTTCTGCTGCTGCTCGGTTCTGGCACGGTCGCCTCCTGGTCGTGGTCGCGTCGGCCGGTCCCCATCCGGCCAACGGTATCCGCTGCGCCCTCGGCGTCTCCACGGGCGCACGCGCTACCTTTCCGGAGGGTGGCCGCGGGGCGGTACGGGAGGAGCCGGGCATGGGGATCGAGAGCGACCGTCTGGTGTACGCGTACCTGAGCCGGGTCGGCGACCTGGCGCAGCAGCGGCAGGTGCCGTCGGGGGACCGGATGCGGCTGGTGGCGGGGCTGCGGGACGAGATCGACCGGATGCGGTCGCGGTACGAGCCGGAGTCGCCTGCGGCGGTGCGGCGGATCCTGGAGCGGATGGGCACGCCGGAGGAGGTCCTGGCGGGGCTGGGCCCGACCGCCGAGCCGGGCCCGGGCCCGGACGCGAGCCCGGGCCCCGCCCCGGGGCCGCCCACGGCCGTACCCGTCCAGCGGAGCGGGGACCCGAAGCCGGGGTCGGCGTCGGCGTCTGCGCCGGAGCCGGACTGGTGGCGGGTCACGCCGGGCCGGGGGGCGTCCGCACCCTTCGAGGAGCTCCACCAGGTGGAGGGCTTCGTGGGCGGGGTGGAGATCCCGGAACTGTTCGACCCGCCGGAGCACGGCGCGAAGGACACGGCGGAGGACCCGGCTGCCACCGCGCCTCCGAAGCAGACGCTCGCCCGCTACCTCCGCGAGCGGTGGCGCGCGAAGCGGGCGGCGGTGCCGGCGCCGGGGCCGGAGACGCCGGGGCCCGCCGGCCCTGCCGGGGGTCCTGCCGCCCGCCCGAAGCCGCACGCCTTCCTGCTGCTGGCCGCGGCCGTCCTGGTGGTCGGTGCCGTGACCGGGTACTGGCTGCTGCTGATCGGCGGCTGGCTGCTGGCGTACGCGTCCCGGGTGCTCGGGCCGACCGAGCGGAAGGTGGTGGTGTTCGGGCTGCCGGGGGCGGTGTTCGCCACCGCCGTGGTGTGGCTGTGGGGGCGGCTGGACGGGCGGTGGGGTGCGCCGCTGACGGACGAGGGGCTGGGCGGGGTCTTCCAGGGCATGTGGCCCTGGCTGGCCCGCGCCGCCGCCATCGCCTCGGCGGCGTACCTGGGCTGGCGCTCCCGCCGCCGCTGACCCTGCCGCCGGGTGGTGGTCCGCCGCGGGGCGACGGCCTTCGGGGCGATGGGCTGCCGCGGGGCCGATGGCCTGCCGCGGGGTGGCGGCCTGCCCGCTGCGCGGAGCCGATCCCCTCCCCGCCCCTTCCCGAAACCGGGGCTCGGCCCCGGACCCCTTGCGGGGCTCCGCCCCGGACCCCCGCGCCTCAAAGCCGGCCGGGCCGGATTTTGCCGCTGTGCGGCAATTCCAGCCCGCGCGGCGGTTGAGCGCACCGGGCGCGCAGCGCCCGGGTCTTCCAGCCCCGCCGGCGATTGAGGCGAGCGGGGGCCGGGGCTGCAGGCCATGGTTCGGGAAGGGGCGGGGAGGGGAGACGGACCGGGCCGGCGCCGCGCAGCGGGTCGGCAGAATGGGGGCATGACCTCCGCCAGCCTCACCGTCGGCTTCGACCTCGACATGACCCTCATCGACTCCCGCCCCGGCATCAAGGCCGCCTACGAGGCGCTCTCGGCGGAGACGGGCACGTTCATCGACGCCGACCAGGCGGTCACGCGCCTCGGCCCGCCGCTGGACGAGGAGCTCGCGTACTGGTTCCCGGAGGCGGAGATCCCGGCCATGGCCGAGCGCTACCGGGAGATCTACCCCACGCACGCCATCGCGCCGACGCCCGCGATGCCCGGAGCCCGCGCGGCGATCGAGGCCGTCCGGGCGCTCGGCGGCCGGGCGATCGTCGTCACCGCCAAGCACGAGCCGAACGCCCGCCTCCATCTGGAGCACCTCGGGATCCGCCCGGACGCCGTCGTCGGCTGGCTGTGGGCCGAGGCCAAGGCGGAGGCGCTGCGCGAGTACGGCGCGCAGGTCTACGTCGGCGACCACGTCGGCGACGTCCGCGGGGCCCGTACCGCCGGCGCGCTGTCGGTGGCGGTCCCCACGGGCCCGTGCCCGGAGCCGCAGTTGCGGGAGGCGGGCGCGGACGTGGTGCTGCCGGACCTCACCGCCCTGCCGGAGTGGCTCGCCGCGTACGTCCGCAAGCAGGAGGCGTAGGGGCCTAACCCTGCTGTGCCGCCTGCGATGCGCGGGCGGCGCGCCGGCCGGCCGCCGCCGAGCGCAGCACCCCGGCCGCCGAGATGGCGAACCCGACGCCCATCAGCATGCACACGGCCCACGCGTACGGCGGGAACGGGTCGGTGTGCAGGAACAGCGGCGCCATCGTCGCCAGCGTGGCGACCGCGCCGACGATGAAGACGATGCCGCCGGCCCGCACCAGGCCGTCGCCGGGCCGTACTTCGTCGGGGTGAGGAGTAACAGTCACCCGACCAGGGTAGTTCCCTCGCCTGAGCAGCCGACAGCGCGGAGCCGGCGAAGGACCGGCAAGGACCGGCGAAGGACCGGGGAACGTCTTGTCACCTGCTCATCGCCCACTAGCCTGGAGACGGCGGGTCACCCATGGCCCGCTGCGCTGTTATCCGGAGCCGCTGCGGCGGCCACCCGGACCCGACGAGCACAAGGACAGAGGACGGACGTGCCCACCGGCAAGGTCAAGTGGTTCAACAGTGAGAAGGGCTTCGGCTTTCTCTCCCGCGACGACGGCGGGGACGTCTTCGTCCACTCGTCGGTACTCCCGGCCGGGGTCGACGCGCTCAAGCCCGGCCAGCGCGTCGAGTTCGGCGTCGTCGCGGGGCAGCGCGGCGACCAGGCGCTTTCGGTGACGGTGCTGGACCCGGCGCCGTCCGTGGCGGCGGCGCAGCGCCGCAAGCCCGACGAGCTGGCGTCGATCGTGCAGGACCTGACCACCCTGCTCGAGAACATCACCCCGATGCTCGAGCGCGGCCGCTACCCCGACAAGGCGCACGGCACGAAGATCGCCGGCCTGCTGCGCGCGGTCGCGGACCAGCTGGACGTCTGAGTCCGCCGGGTACGCAAGGACGCAAGGACGGTGCCCCGCCGCTCTCACGAGTGGCGGGGCACCGTCGTTCGCCGGCACGGCCCGGGAGCTACGGGAACGCCAGCGCGTCCGGGGCGATGGCCGGAACCAGCCCCTCTGCGGCGGCCCGGGTCAGCAGCCCGCGCACCGCCGCGTAGCCGTCGTCGCCGAGGTCGGCGGTGAACTCGTTCACGTACAGCCCGATGTGCTGGTCGGCGACCGCCGGGTCCAGCTCCTGCGCGTGCGCGCGGACGTACGGGCGGGAGGCCTCCGGGTCGTCCCAGGCCATCCGGACCGACGTCCGGGCCGACTCGGCGAGCGCGCGCAGCGTCTGCGCGCCCAGCGACCGCTTGGCGATGATCGCGCCGAGCGGGATCGGCAGGCCCGTCGTGGTCTCCCAGTGCTCGCCCATGTCGGCCAGGCAGTGCAGCCCGTAGTCCTGATAGGTGAACCGGGCCTCGTGGATGACCAGTCCCGCGTCCACCCGGCCGTCCCGCACCGCCGGCATGATCTCGTGGAACGGCAGCACGACCACCTTGCCGACCCCGTCGGGCAGTACGTCCGCCGCCCACAGCCGGAACAGCAGGTACGCGGTGGAGCGCTCGCTCGGCACCGCGACCGTGCGCCCCGCCAGGTCCAGGCCCGGCTCCCGGGCCAGCACCAGCGGCCCGCAGCCCCGGCCCAGCGCCCCGCCGCACGGCAGCAGCGCGTACTCCTGGAGCACCCACGGCAGGACGGCGTACGACACCTTCAGCACGTCCAGCTCGCCGCGCTCGGCCATGCCGTTGGTGAGGTCGATGTCGGCGAAGGTGACGTCGAGGTCGGGCGCGCCCGGCACCCGGCCGTGGGCCCAGGCGTCGAAGACGAAGGTGTCGTTCGGACAGGGCGAATAGGCGATGCGCAGCGCGCCCCCGGTGTCAGGAGTCATACCGGTGCTCGTGCCGGTGCTCATGTTGCTCTCCCCAATGGACGAGTACGGGCCCCAGCGCGCGGAATCCCGCGGTGAGGGCGGCCAGCGCGTCCCCGATCCGCCAGGCGGCCCGGTCCCGCGGCCCGACGGCATTGGACACGGCGCGGATCTCCAGCACGGGCAGCCCGTGCGCGGCGGCCGCCTCCGCCACCCCGAAGCCCTCCATGGCCTCGGCCCCGGCAGCCGGGTGACGGGCGGCGAGCACGTCCGCGCGGGCGGCGGTGCCGGTGACGGTGGAGACGGTCAGTACGGGTGCCACCAGCGCCCCCGTGGCCTCGGCGGCGCGGGCGGCGAGCTCGGGCGGGGGCAGGTGCACGTTGTGGCCGAAGCCGAGCTCCTGAACGGCCAGGAAGCCGTCCGGGGTCTCGGCGCCGAGGTCGGCGGCGACGATGGCGTCGGCGACGACGAGGGAGCCGGGCGGGGCGGCGGGCAGGAAGCCCCCGCCGATGCCGGCGGAGACGACGAGCCCATAGCGCGCGGATCCGGCGGCCGACGCGAGGGCGGTGGCCGTGGCGGCCGCCGCGGCGGCCGGGCCGACCCCGCCGACGAGCACGTCGGCGGCGAGACCGGGCAGATCCCGACGCAGGACCGGGTATCCCCCGGGAAGGGCGCGCGGCTCCGGCGTGGCGGGGTCCGGATGAGGGGTCAGACCCGCGGCGACGGAGTCGGCCTCCGCCGCCACCGCGGTCACGATGAGCGCGCGCACCGTCGGGTACGGGCTACTTGAGCTTGACGTTGAAGGCCCAGACGGCGAGCGGCTTGCCGTCCTCGCCGACCTGGACGATGTTCAGCTTCTTCGAGGACGGGGCCTCGCCCTGGCCGCCGGTGGCGAAGATGTCGGCGCCGGGGAAGCTGCGGTAGGTGTTCGCGGAGGGCTCGGTGATCGGCTGGCCGTCCAGGACCGCCTGCCAGCGCTTGCCGCCCTCGACGACGTCGGGCTCGACGCCCAGGCGGAGGGTGTCGCCGCGGCCGTAGTCGATGGTCTTGGCGTTCTTGATGTCGGTGAGGCACTCCTGGACCTTGTCCATGGAGAGCTCCTGCTCGTCCGAGCAGGCGGCCTCGGCGGACACGGACGAGCTGCCGACCGTCACGGTCGCCAGCGGCGTCGGCTTGTCGCAGGCCGAGAGGAGGAGGAGGCCGGCGGACACGGCTCCGAGGGCCGCGACGCTGCGGCGGCCCTTACCCGAGATAAGCGGTGCGGTCATGAGCCGAAGGCTATCGGGCCCGCCGCCCCTACCGCTGCCCGGGGCCCCGCCGACCTGCGGCGCGCCGCCGCCCCTCCCCGCGCGAGGCCGGCCGGCCTCCCCCGCCCCGCTGCGCGGAGCCGTTCCCCACCCGCCCCTTCCCGCTGTGCCGGATGTGCGGCTCCGCCGCGTGGCGGGCTCCGCCCCGGCCCCCGTTCCGTGCGCTCCGCGCCCGGTGCGCTCAAACGCCGCGCGGGCTGGATGGTGCCGCTGCGCGGCACCATCCAGCCTCGCCGGCGTTTGAGGCGCGGGGTCCGGGGCGGAGCCCCGCTCTTTGAGCCCCGCCGGCGATTGAG
>NZ_JBEZVK010000103.1:0-17203 GCF_040636955.1 Streptomyces sp. NPDC032472 | reverse complement strand
CGGGAACTCCCGAACACAGTGGCTATGCTCGCGTCATGGCCGCTCTGGGATGGCTAGGCGGCCCTCCGGGTCAGCTCGGCGAGGGCCTTGTTCCGCTCCTCGGACAGGGCGCGCAGCCGGCGGCCGTCGAGCTCCCGGTGGGCGGTGCGCAGGCGGGCGCCCAGGTCCAGCAGCGCCCGTGCCCCGTCGGGGTCGGAGCGGGCGAGGAGGTTGACCGCCCACAGTGCGAGCGTGGGCTTGCGGAGCCGGCCGATCCTGCGCGCGGCCTCGGTGTCCTTCGCGCGCTTGGCCCGGGCCGCGTGGCGGTCCCTCGCCTCGATGAACTGCGCCGGCCGGAGCCCGTACAGCTCGGTGATCACCGCGTCCACATCCATGTCCACCCCCACACCATCGGCCTGCGGGCCGGCCGGCGCGGCCGCGACCCGCCGCACCGAAATGGGTTGACGGGTGATCTTCCGGCGCGTTCGTATGGCCGTTGCGCCCAGCCCCGCCTCAGGAAGGTGCCGCCCATGCCTGCCGGCAAGATGCATGCCGACGAACCGGACATCGATGCCCCGCTCGTACAGCGGCTGATCGCAGCTCAGTTCCCGCACTGGGCGGCCCTGCCCGTCAAGCCCGTCGATTCCGTCGGCACGTCCAATGCCATGTACCGGCTGGGCGAGGACATGGTCGTACGGCTGCCGCGCGTCGCAGGGGCCGCGGAGGACGCCGAGACCGAGCACACGTGGCTGCCGCGACTCGCCCCGTCGCTGCCGGTGGCCGTTCCGGAGCCGCTCGGCAAGGGCGCGCCCGGTGAGGGCTATCCGTGGCGCTGGTCCGTCTTCCGCTGGCTCGACGGCGAGAACCCCGTCAGGGGGCGGATCGCCGAACCGGGCAGGCTCGCACAGGACCTCGCGGCGTTCGTGACCGCGCTGCACCGGATCGATCCCACCGGCGGGCCCACCTCCTTCCGCGGCGGGTCCTTGGCGGAGCGGGACGGCTCGACGCGCAGGGCAATCGCGGCGCTGCGCGGGTCCCTCGACGCCGGGGCGGTGACTGCGGCATGGGACGCCGATCGGCAGGCCCCGGCGTGGGCCGGTCCGGCCGTCTGGATCCATGCGGACCTGCAGCCGGGGAACCTGCTGGTCGCCGGCGGCGGGCTCAGCGCCGTCATCGACTTCGAGTGCCTGGGGCTGGGTGATCCTGCCGTCGATCTGATCACGGCGTGGTACGTGGTGCCGAGGGAGGCCCGGGACACCTTCCGGGCCGCCGCGCGGGCCGACGACGCGGCGTGGGCGCGGGGCCGGGGCTGGGCGCTGTCGGTCGCGCTGATGGAGGCGGACTACTACGGGGAGACGAACCCGGCCATGGCGGCCACCGCGCGGTACGTCATCGGCGAAGTCCTCGCGGACCACGCCGGCCGGACCGCCTGACCGCCCTGCAGCGGGGGCGGGAGTTCGCCGCGGTCGGCGTGGAGGCGGGCCACGACGCGCGCTGCGGGCGGGCTCTCGCGCGCCCGCAGGTCAGGCCGGGGCGGCGTGGCGATATTGCGTGGTGGCCGCTGCTGCACTGCAGGTAGCGTCCGGCCTCCCGGCCGCACGCATCGGCCGGTGTCCTGTTTCGTGTTCAGAGAGCAGTTCCCATGACCAGCCAGCCCGCGACGACGACCCTGTGGCGCCCCACCGGCCCCGTGGAGCTGGACCTGGTCCGCGCACTCGACTGGCGTGCGTGGCCGCCGCGGCTGCCGGAGCAGCCGATCTTCTATCCGGTCCTCAACGAGGACTACGCGGTGAAGATCGCAAGGGACTGGAACGTGGAGCACGACGGCGCGGGCTTCGTCACCCGCTTCGAGGTCGAGTCGGAGTTCCTGAGCCGGTATCCCGTCCAGCAGGCGGGTGGCCGGACGGTCCTCGAGCTGTGGGTCCCGGCCGAGGAGCTCGGCGAGTTCAACGCCCACATCGTCGGCAGGATCGAGGTCGTCCACGAGTTCCGCTGAGCGGCGGACCGCGGCGAAGGCACGCGTCCCTGGGCAGCCGCAGGCACCGGCGGTCACCCGTGCAGGTGCAGTCCCGCCCCCGCCCGGCACCTGGTACCCCGTACGGCAGTTGGACGGCCGAAGGGGTGCCAATGGGGTGCCGACGGGGTGCCGGACGGGCTGTCGAACGGGCTGCCGGACGGTGTGCCGATCGGCTGAGGAGGCCGGGTTCGCGTGGAGGTCTACGCGCAGGACGGCGGCGTCGTCCGCAGGTACGCCGCCCGTCTGTCGGCCGACCCGGCACTGATCGACCGGGCCTCACTCCGGGAGGGCGGGCGGATCGTGCAGCTCGCGCCGCAGGGCGGGGTGGGGCTCGACGTCCTGGACCTGTCGACGGCCAACACCACCGGGACGTTCAAGTCCTGGATGGTCTGCCTCGCCGTCGCACAGTGCCTGCGCAAGGGCAGCCCGCTGGTGCTGACCCAGAGCTCGGGGAACACCGCCAACGCCGTGGCCGCGTACGCCGCCCACGCCGGGCTGCGCGCGGTGGTCCTGCACCCGCCTGCCTCGCGCCGCCGGATCGTGCCGGAGCTCGCGGAGGCGGACGGCGTGCAGTTCGTCGAGGTCGACGCCGCGGAGGACGAGATCAAGACCGCCATGGTGGCCTGCTCGGAGGCCTCGGGCGTGCCGATCGCTCCCGCGCGGGAGGACATGTACGAGGGGCACAAGCTGCGCGCCCACTTCCTGGCCGACGCCGCGCGCGAGCTGGGCCGGCAATGGGACTGGCACGTCCAGGCGGTCTCCAGCGGCTACGGGCCCCTCGGCCACTACCGCGGGCTGCGTGAGGTCCTGCGCTCGGATCCCGGCGGGGTCCGCGTGCCCCGGTTCCTCGGCGTCCAGCAGGAGGCGGTTGCGCCGTACGTGGACGCGCTGACCGGCGGCGGCCGGGAGACGGGCGCGGACCGCCCGGTCCCCGCCGTGCTGGAGCCGACGCTCTTCCGCCGGGCCCTCACCGACGAGCTCGTCGCGGAGATGCGGGAGGTGTGCGCCTTCTCCCGCGGGACCGTGCGCCGGCTCGCCAACACCCGGTACCTGCAGCTGGAGCCGCGGGCCGTCACCCTTCTGACGGAGGCCGGCGTGTCCGTGGCCCGCGACGACGCCGGGGCCCCTTGGGAACGCGCCGGCCTCTACGCCCTGGCCGGGACGCTCGCCGCGATCGAGGAGGGCCTGATCCGCCCGGGCGAGCGCGCCCTGGCCGTGTTCACCGGCGGCTCGGCCCCCGCCCCGCCCCGCACGTACGAACCCCACTGGCTCGCCGACCGCACCGACGCCGAGGAGGTCACCACACGGGCCCTCGACAAGCTCCGCCCCTGATGTCTGCGGTTCCACAGCCGGTGCCGTCAGAGGGCTTTGGATCTACGTCGAGCGGTACTGCGCACGCTCGTGCGAGGGTCAGGTGCGGGGCCGGCGCCACCCGCCGATGACCGTGCTCAGAGCCAGCACGGCCGCCGCCCAAGCCGCGGGCGTCCAAGGGGAGTTGGTGCCCGCCACGACCGGCGACACCCGGTGGCGGCGGTCGT
The DNA here is from genome assembly GCF_040636955.1 of Streptomyces sp. NPDC032472. Classification (NCBI taxonomy): domain Bacteria; kingdom Bacillati; phylum Actinomycetota; class Actinomycetes; order Kitasatosporales; family Streptomycetaceae; genus Streptomyces; species Streptomyces sp. NPDC032472. The sequence continues at coordinate 13,669 of NZ_JBEZVK010000103.1, read as the reverse complement.
AGGCGATGCGCACCTCTCCGCCGACCTCGGCGATGTGGTGGTCCGTCTTGATCTCGCCGGGACCTCCGTCCGGGCACTGCAGCGTGTGCCGGTAGACGGTCCTGCCGGGGGGGGCGTCCCCTCCCCGTACGAGGCCTGCTCCCGCGCGTCGATCGCCCGTACGACGCACAGCGCCTCGTCGGGGCGTGCCGCGGCCTGGTCCGCCGCGGTCACCGTCAGCAGCAGGCCCGCGGCCAGGAGCAGGGCGCCGAACAGGCCGCCGCTGCCGCCCGCGAGGACGAAGTACGCGATCGCCGAGCCGAGGACCAAGGCCGCCCCGCCGACCAGGGCCGCCGGCGCGGGGAGGGCCGACCCGCCGGCCAGGGCCCACCAGGCCCAGCCGAACGTGAGCGCCGCGGCGAGGGCGGGCAGGACTGCGGCGCCGAGCGACCTGCCCGTGTCCGGCTGCGGATGCGGCTGCCGCTGCTTCTGCGTCCTTCCTGCCCGTGCTGCGGTGTCCCCCACCGGCGCCACCCCCTGCCGACCGGGACGCGGCCGCGGTCCCGCACGGTTGCGCCACCGCTGCTTCGGCCGGTACGGGCCTCAGCTCGGCGTCGTACGCGGACAGGTCCGGGGGCATTCGGGCCGGCCGCGCTGTAGCCTGCGCGCGACCGGGGTGGCACGGCTCCGGGAGTCATCGGAGCAAGGGGCAGGACCATGGGCGACGGGCGGCGGGAGCGCTGGATCATCACCGCGGAACGGGTCAGCGAGCGGAACTCGGAGGACGGCGGGTTCCTGGAGGCGGTCAGCGAGTTCGACGGGACCCGGGAGGAGGCCGACCGGGCCATGGAGGAGGCCGCCCGGACCATCGTCGTCGGGACCTTCTTCCAGGAGCGCCGCCGGCTGGTCTACCGCCAGGACGACGGCTCGTACCTGGTGCGCTGCACCGGCAGGATGGGCGGCCGCCAAACCCGCGTGCTCAGACTCGGCCGGCTGGTATGGGACTCCGCCGCGAAGGACGCCGCCGCGGAGGGCGGCCGGGCCGGCGCCCCCGAGGACGCCCCGGGGCCCGTCGACAGCCGGTAGACCGGCCGGCAGGGGGTGGGGCTGTCCCCCGGTCGCCTCGGGGGCGGCCCGCAGTGAAGCCCCGGCGGATGATCTTTAGCGTCTGCTGTATGAGATATTTACGGCATTCGTACAGCAGGCGGGGGCCGGGCAGGCGGTGGCCCGGACGGTACGGGGCAGTGGCAGCGGCCCTGCTCCTGACGGGGGCCGCGGTGGCGGCCGGCGCCCCTGCAGGCGTGGCCGCGACCCGGCCGGCCACGGCCGCCGCCGGGTGCGACAGCGCACAGCGGGCGGTCGCCGAGTCCCTCGGCGTCCTCGTCACCCGGCACGGCATCCCGGGCGCCGCCGCGGAGTTCGTCGACCCGCGCTGCGGCCGCCGGGAGGCCGCCCGCGGTGTCGCCGACCTGGGCACCGGGCGCCCGATGCGGGCCGGGGACCGGCTGCGGATCGGCAGCGTCAGCAAGACGTTCACCGCGACGGTCGTCGTGCAGCTGGCCGCGGAGGGCCGGATCGGGCTGGACTCCCCCGTCGAGCACTATCTGCCCGGGCTGATCCGGGGCAACGGCCACGACGGCCGCACCACCACCGTACGGCAGCTGCTCCAGCACACCAGCGGCCTGCCCGACCACATGGACGCCTTGGCCGACGTGCCCGTGGAGCAGTGGCGCTACCGGCACTTCGACGCCCACGAGTTGATCTCGATGGCGCTGCGGCTGCCGCGGCCCGGGGGAAGCTGGCACTACTCGACCACCAACACCCTCCTCGCCGGGCTCATCGTCGAGAAGGTCACCGGGCGCGGTATCGAGGCCGAGGTGACGCGGCGGATCATCCATCCGCTCGGGCTGCACGACACGTACTGGCCGGGTGACCAGACGCACATCCGCGGGGCGCACTCGCGCAGTTACTCCGCACTGCTCCCCGCGCCCGGCCCGGTGGACGGCACCGAGTGGAACATGACGCTCGGCGGGGCGGGCGGGGCGCTCGTCTCCTCCCCCGCGGACATGAACCGGTTCCACGGCGCGCTGTTCGGCGGTCGGCTGCTGTCCGCCCGCTGGCTCGCCGAGATGACCCGCACCGTCCCGGCCGACCCGGACCGGCTGTGGCCCGGCGCCCGGTACGGGCTCGGCCTGATCGCCACCCCGCTGCCGTGCGGCGGCTGGTGGTGGGGGCACGCCGGGACGGTACCCGGGGGACACCGGGCGCTGGGCGCGGTCGGCCCCGGCGGCCGCACGGTCGCGCTCGCCCTCAACCGGGTGCCCGCGACCGACCGGGCGGAACAGGACTTCCGCGCGGTGGTGGACGCCGCTCTGTGCGCCCCGGACAGCTCGAACGGCCGTGACGGCACGAACCCCTCCAAGGAGACACCGTGATGACCCGCAGCACCAGCACCGGCACCCGCACCGGCACCGCTGCCGCCGCTCGCCGCGCCTCGGCCGTCGGCCTCGCCCTCGCCGCCTGTCTCGCCGCCACGCCTGCCGCTCCGGCCGCGGCCGCCCCGGCCCGGTCGTCCGCGGCGTCGGCAGCGGCGGCAGCGTCGGGGGCCTCCGGCGCGGGGCTCGACCGCTTCCAGCGGCAGCGCCCGGCCTGGCACAGCTGCGTGCTGGGCCCGGGTGACGAGGTGGGCAAGGGCCTGGAGAAGGCGGGTGCGCAGTGCGCGGACGTGACCGTTCCGCTCGACTACGCCGACCCCGGCGGCCGCACGCTCACCGTCGCGATCTCCCGGATCCGGGCGACCGACACCCGGCGGCGCATCGGCGCGCTGCTGGTCAACCCGGGCGGCCCCGGCGGCTCGGGCCTCGACTTCGCGCCGGAGGTCCGCACGGCGATGAAGGACGTCGGCGCCCGCTACGACGTGATCGGCATGGACCCGCGGTTCGTCGGCCGCAGCACCCCGCTGGACTGCGGCTGGCCCGTCGGTGTCACGCTGCTCTCGCCCGGCGGCGACCGGGCCGGGTTCGACCGCCGGGCCGCCTTCCAGAAGGACCTGGCCGACCGGTGCAGGGCCACGAACGCATCGGTGCTGCCGCACGTCAGCACCCGCAACACCGCCCGCGACATGGACGTGATCAGGGCTGCGCTCGGCGAGCGGAAGATCTCCTACGTGGGCTACTCGTACGGGACCTACCTGGGCACGGTCTACACGCAGATGTTCCCCGGCCGCCACGACCGCGTGGTCCTCGACGGGGCCCTCGACCCGCACCGCTACGGCCCCCGCCTGATGTGGGGCAGCGTCGAGCGCGAGAGCGAGCAGGCCCTGGCGGACTGGGCCGCATGGGCTGCGGCCCGCGACGACGCCTACGGCCTCGGCCGCACCCGTACCGACGTCCTCGCCTCAGTCGACCGGATCGTGGCGGCGGCCGGGCGCGGCCCGCTGACCGTCGGCACCGGAGCCGAGGCGTTCCGGCTGGATGCCGCACAGGTGCCGTTCGTGGTCTTCCAGGGGATCGCGGACGACACCGACGGGGGCCGCGGAGCGCTGGCCGAGCAGCTGTCGGTGCTGGCGCGGGCGGCCGAGGGCCGGGCGGTCCCGCTGACGCCGCAGTTCGCGCAGTTGCTGCGGTTCGCCCTGACCTCCGAGGGCTCCGCGTTCGGCAGCGCGCAGACCGCGATCCTGTGCGGGGACGCGGCCGCACCGCGCGACGTCGAGCAGTACTGGAGGGACGTCGAGGACAGCCGCACGGCGCATCCGCTGTTCGGGCCCCTGACCGCCGGCGTCGGGCCGTGTGCGTTCTGGGACCCGCCGCGCGAGGAGCCCACCCGGGTACGGCGCGACGCCGCGGCGCTGATCGTCGCCGCCACCGGCGATCCGCGCACCCCGTACACCGGCAGCGTCGCCCTGCGGAACCTGCTGCCGGGTTCCCGGCTGGTCACCCTGCGAGGAGCCAACCGGCACGGGATCTACGGGGAGTACGGCAGCTCCTGCGTGGACGACGCGGTGAACGCCTACCTGGCCACGGGCCGGCTGCCGCAGCAGGACCGGACCTGCGTCAAGCAGCCGGGCTGAGGCCCCAACCGGCCCCACCGATCGGTCTGCGCCCTGTCCGGGCCGCACCGACCATGTCATTGCGTGGTGAAGGAAGCTGCTTGGCCCGGGCTCCCGGCGACGGGAGGTACGGGACGACCAGCCGGGCGCCGGCCGCGGCGGTGCGCAGGTGCTCCCGCAGGGCGGGCTCCCCGCCGGCGGGCCCGTCGAGCCCATGTCCGGCTCGAACAGCTCGTCGACGTCGGTCATGACGACACCTACCCGGTGCGTGCGCGTTGTTGCGTTGCGGCCCGGTTCCTCGGGGCCTCCTCCGGGCTTGTCCCGGCGGGATGGGAAAGCCGTACGAAGGCCGGAACAACGTGGGTTCGACGCCGGATGGATGCCGGATCGACACCCTGCGCGGTGCGCCCGCGCCCGTACCGGATGATCGGTGCATGAGCAATTCGGAACGTTTCACCCGCACCTGGCACGTCTCGGCCGGCCGGGGATACGACACCGCATGGGGCGAGTTCACCGGCGACCGGATGCGGGCGCACGGCCGCGCGATGGCGCTGGAGGGCGGCCCGTACTGGGTCGCGTACGAGCTGGAGACCGGCCCGGACCACGTCACGCGCGCGCTGCGCGTCGCCGTGGACGGGCCGGGGCACCGGGCGCGGGCGGTGGAGCTGCTGCGGGACGAGGAGGGGCGCTGGAGCGTCGACGGGAGGGAGCGCCGCGATCTCGACGGGGCGCTCGACTGCGATCTCGGGCTGTGCCCGCTGACCAACACCATGCCGGTACGGCGCCACGGTCTGCACCTGGCGCGGCAGGCCGGCCCGGGGCGGCGGTTCCTCATGGCCTGGGTGTCCGTGCCGGACCTGGCGGTGGTGGCGTCGGAGCAGACGTACACCCCGCTGGGCGGAGGGCGGGTGCGCTACGCGTCCGGGAGCTTCCGCAGCGACGTGGCCTTCGACGGCGACGGGCTGGTACGCGACTACCCGGGCCTGGCCGAGGAGCTGGCCGCCGGGCCGGCGGCGGGCGCCGGCGGCTGACCGGTGGCCCGGTGGCCCCATGACCCGGTGCGGCGGGCGGTCCCAGGGCGCATCGCCTGCCGGAACCGCCCGCCGCGGGGCTCGACGGACCGGTGGTTCAGCAGCGCGGGCAGGCGTCGCGGATGACGCGCCAGGTGAAGGTGGCGCTGCCCGAGGCGCCGGCCCGCGTCCGTGGCGGTGACCGTCACGGTACGGGTCCCGGCGCCGCGGAGGGTGCCACTGATCACCCCGGAGGCGGGGTCGATCCTTGCGCCGGTGGGCAGGTTGACGGCCGACCAGGTGTACGGGCCGGTCCCGCCGGTGGCGGCGGTCACCTGGATGCGGACGAAGTCGTACTGATAGCTGACCTGGTCGCCGGGGGACGCCACCGCGGGGGCGGCGGCCACGACAGCGGCCGCGGGAGGTACGGCGGCGGGCGAGGCGGCGGCCGCGGGGCCGGCGGGCAGGGCCAGGGCCGCGGTCAGGCCTAGGGCCAGAACCGCCAATCGGCGCGACACGCGCGCTGGGGTTCTCATACGTGACCTTCGAACTCGCTCGTTCGACAGCAGGGTTCAAGGTGCGATGGGACGCGCGAAGCCTACGCATGCCCCCGAGGAGTTCCTCCAGAGCGCTGCCGGGCGGCTTCCGGCCACCCGGTGTGGTCTTCCTCATGGCCGGAAATACCTGCTCAATTTGGCGGCAAGCGGAACGATGTCTCATCATTGTGACTGCACGTCAGTTTTCGGCGTGCTCTCAGGGGAGACGGGGGCGCGGGGGTTCCCCCGTGCACACCGTTCGACCCGCCGGCGAGCCCGTGGTCTCGCCGTGCCTCGCGGTGGCTCCCGCCCACGATCCGCTCACCTAGGCAAAGGACCATGTCCGCCCACCACCTCTCGGACCTCATACGGTTCGTCCGTCACAACTCGCCCTTCTACCGCGACCTCTACGCGTCCGTATCGCCGGACGCCGACCGCCTCACCGACCTGCCGGTGGTCGACCAGCGGGAGTTCTGGGCGGCCAACACGCTGCGCGGCAACCGCGTCCTGACCGGTCCCCTCGGCGAGGCCACCGTCTACAAGACCGGCGGGACCACCGGCGCGCCCAAGTTCTCCGTCTACACCCGCGACGAGTGGCGCACCTTCGTGACCTCGTTCGGCCAGGGGCTCGTGGACACGGGGCTGCGCCCGGGACACCGGGTCGCCGACCTCTTCTACGCCGGCGAGCTCTACGCCAGCTTCCTGTTCATCCTCGACTCCCTCGCCCACGCGCCCGTGGACAACGTCCGCCTGCCCATCGGCGGCGCCGCGCCCTTGGAGTCCACGATCCCGACCCTGCGCGACCTCGGCGCGCAGGTCCTCGCCGGCACCCCCACCACGCTGTGCCGGCTCGCCGAGCAGGTCATCGCCTCCGGCGCCCGCCTCCCCGACGTGGAGCTGCTGCTCTTCGGCGGCGAGGCGCTCTTCGCCGACCAGCGGCGCCTGCTGGCGGCCGCCTTCCCCGGCGCCGAGGCCCGCTCCGTCGGGTACGCCAGCGTCGACGCCGGACTGCTCGGCCGGCCCGTGCCCGGGCCCGACGCCCGCGTGCACCGCGCCTTCGAGCCGTACTCCGTCGTCGAGATCCTCGACGACACCACCGACGAGCCGATCACCGAACCCGGCCGGCCGGGCCGCGTGGTCGTCACCAGCCTGTTCCGGCGCCTGATGCCGGTGATCCGCTACCCCGCGGGCGACCGGGCCGAGTGGACCGGCACCGGCCCGGGGCACTTCCGGATCCTGGGCCGCGCCGAGGAGGGCGTACGGGTCGGGCCGGTGTCCCTGTACACCCAGGACGCACAGGACGCCGTGGCCGCCGCGGACACCGCCGGGCGGATCGTCGGCATGCAGCTCGTCGTACGCCGCTGGGACGGCCGCGACGGGCTCGTCCTGCGGCTGGCGACGGCCCCCGGCGGGGACGGGACCGACCCCGCCGGGCTGGAGACCCTCGCCAAGGCGGTCGTCACCGAGCTGGAGACCGTCCGGCCGCTCTATCCGGACAGCGTCCGCGCCGGGTTCGTGCACCCGCTGAGCGTGGAATGGGTGCGCCACCGCGACCTCGCCGTCAACCCGCGCTCGGGCAAGCTCGTCCGGGTCCTCGACGAGAGGCCGACCGTATGACCGCCCCGGCACAGAGCACGGCACGGACCACGGCACGGGCTGCCGTGGCCGCGGCCGCGCCCGAGGCCCGGCGCATGCCGCTCGTGCTGCGCAACCGCGCCTTCGGCGCCGTCTGGCTGGGCCAGGTGCTGACCCAGGCATCAGTGCGGATGTTCCAGGTCGGCGTCTCCTGGTGGCTGGTCGCGTACGCCGTCCAGGACTCCGGGGGTCTGGCCTCCGGGCTGTTCATGGCCGCCTGCACCCTGCCCGCCGTGGTCCTGGCCCCCGTGGTGGCCAAGGCCGTCGCGGCCTTCGCGCACCGCTCGGTGCTGCGGAGCGCCGCCGCGCTGGCGGGGGCGGGCGCCGGAGCGCTCGCGCTGTGGGCCCAGGGCAGCGGCCTGCCGGTCCCGGCCGTCTACGCCGCCGCCCTCGCCCTGGCCACCTGCCAGGCCTTCTTCGACCCCTGCCTGACCACGTCGGTCCCGGAACTGGTCGACGACGCGGACATCGAGACGGCCACCGGCTTCGAGCTGTCCACCCAGTCCCTGGCCGGCCTCGGCGGGGCGCTGCTCGGCGCCCTGGTCGTGGACCGGGCGGGGCTCGCCTGGCTGGCCGCGGGCTGCGCGGCCGCCTACCTGGCCGCGGCCGCCCTGGTGACGAGCGCCCGCTTCGGCAACCCGGCACCCGCGGCCGGCGATGCCGCCGACCCCGTGCAGGCCGCCCCGAGGCGCACGCTGCGCCGCATCCTCGGTGAACTGCCCTACGTACGCCGGATCCTGGTCTGCTTCACCGCGGCGAACCTCTTCACCGCCGCCGTGTTCGTCGTCATCCCGCTCTACACGCGCTCCGTCCTCGACGGCGGCGGCGGTACCGTCGCGCTGCTGGAGGCCTCCCTCGGCACCGGCGCGCTCATCGGCGCGTTCACCGGGACCCGGGTCCCGGGCCGGCCCACCGTGGCCGGCGCGTACTGCCTGGGCCTGATGGCGCTCGCCCTGGCCCTGCCCGGGCTGTTCGCGCACCGCGCGGTCATCTCCGGCTGCCTGGCCGTGGCCGGCTGGTGCGCCGGGGCGGTCAGCGTGCGCTTCGTCGCCCTGTTCCAGCGGCTGGTTCCCACCGCCGACAAGCCGGGCTTCTTCGCCGTGATGCAGGCCGTGCTGGGCGCGTCCCTGCCGGTGGCCTCCCTGGTGTTCGGCACCGCGGGCGACCACCTGTCGCCGCAGGTCCTGTGCCTGGTGCAGGGTACGGGCCTGGCCCCCGCGGCCGTCGCCCTGGCCCTGCTCGGCTCCACCGCGCCGACGCCCGAGCCCGAGCCCGACTCCGAGCCCGACTCCGAGCCCGCGCTCGAACCGGTCGGAGGAGAGCAGTGACCCTCGTCATCACGGAGGCCGCCTGCGCCGACATCGCCGAACTGCGCCAGCTGTACTACGCCGTCTACGGACCGCACTACCCCGTGGCCCTCGGCACCGACCCCGCCGAGATGGCCCGGCTCATCGGCGACCCGCACTCCCTGTGGCTCGTCGGCCGCTGCGCGGACTCCGGGGCGCTGACCGCCTCGGCCGCGATCCGCAGCGAGGCGGGCAGCCGCATCGGCCGCCTGGAAGGCATCGCCGTGCACCCGGAGCACCGGTCCGGGGGCCTGGCCGCCGCGCTGACCGGGGCTCTGTGCGCCGGGATGCTGGACACCGGGCGGCTGGACTCGGTGTACGCCACCGTCCGCACCGTCAGCGCCGGCCCCCAACGGGTCGTCGCCCGCAACGGGTTCAGGCCGCTGGGCATCCTGCCCAATGCGGTGGATCTCAGCAGCCGCGAAAGCCTCGCACTCTACGCGCGTCACTGCGCCGGGGTGCTCGACCGCCGGATCCCCGTCACCGAAGTGCCCGCGGCGCTGCTGCCGCTGCTGCGGACCGCCGGGGACGCCCTGGGCATCGGCTACCCCGGGGTCCGGGTCACCGCCCCGGCGCCACCCGCACCGGCGCCCGCATCCCAATCGGCTTCGTCCCGGCTGGAGATGATCGAGGCCCCGGCCTTCGTCCGGCGCCGCTTCCGCGAGCGCTTCCCCGGCTCCGACGGCTGGTTCTACCCGCTGCACACCCCGAACGTGCTGCTCACCCCGGAGGACGGCCGGTTCGAGGTGTACGCGTACCTCAACCGGGCCGGCGGCTACTGCTCCCTGCTGACGGCCCACCCGGAGCCGGCCGCCGCGGCCGAGTGCCTGGAACCGGTGACCCGGGCGCTGGCCCGGGCCGGCGCCGGCTACGTGGAGGCACTGGTGCCGCTCGCGCACCACGAAGCCCTCTCGGCCTTCCTGGCCCAGGGGTTCGTCGCCGGGGCGCTCTACCCGGCGATGCGCGCGGACGGCGACGGCTTCCACGACTACGCCGTGCTGTCCCGCTCGACCGAGCGGATCGACTTCCGCGGCGTCGCCGTCGAACCGCCCCTGCAGCCCTACCTGGACTGCTACGTGTCGGCCTGGGCGTCGACGCACCTGCCCACTTCACCCGAGGTTGCCCCATGAACCCCCATCTCGCCCCGGTCGGCGTGCCCGACCCCGCCCTCCTGCCGCACGTACAGCAACTGTGCGACCTGGTGGACCCGTACGCCTACGGGCCCGCCGAGGACGAGCTGTTCGCCACGGCCATGGCGGAGATCAACGCCTGGCACACCGAGCGGTCCCCGTTCTTCCGCTCGCTGTACGAGGCCACCGTGCCGGACGGTCCGTACCGCACGCCGCTGGTCCACGCGAACTTCTTCAAGCGGCACGAGGTGCTGTCCATCCCCCGCGAGGACGTCGACCTGCACCTGACCTCCTCCGGGACCACCGGCCAGAAGTCGCAGATGTTCTTCGACCGCTGGACGATCCGCTCCGCGCAGCGCATGGTCGCCCGCATCTTCGACCGCAACGGCTGGATCACCCCCGCCCAGGAGGTCAACTACCTGCTGTACAGCTACGAGCCGGCGCCCTCCCTCAACCTCGGCACCGCCTTCACCGACAACTACCTGTGCGACTTCGCCCCGGCGCGCAGCGTCGAGTACGCGCTGCGCCACACCGGCGGCGACCACGAGTTCGACCCCTTCGGCTGCATCGCCGCACTGCGCCGCTTCGAGCAGGACGACGCCCCGGTCCGCATCCTCGGCTTCCCCGCCTTCCTGTTCTTCACCCTGGAGCGGATGCGGGCCATGGGGATGGCGCCGCTGCAGCTGCCCGAGGGCTCCCTGGTGATCCTGGGCGGCGGCTGGAAGGGGCATGCCGACCGGCGCATCGGCAAGGAGGAGCTGTACGCCCGGGTCACCGAGCAGCTCGGGATCCCGGGCGAGCGGATCCGGGACACCTTCGGCTCGGTCGAGCACTGCATCCCGTACATCGAGTGCGACCACCACCGGCTGCACGCCCCCGTCTGGTCCCGGGTGGCGATCCGCTCCACCCGCACGCTGGAGCCGCTGCCCTACGGGGAGCAGGGCTACCTGCACCTGGTGTCGCCGTACATCACCTCCGTGCCGGCGCAGAGCGTGCTGATGGGCGACCTCGCCTCCCTCCAGCCGGGCGAGGCCTGCGGCTGCGACCTCGACACCCCCTGGTTCACCGTCCACGGCCGGGCCGGGGTGAGCCGCAACCGGAGCTGCGCGGTGGCCGCAGCGGAACTGATGAAGGGAATGGCGTGACCATGCGAGACGACCACCACCACTACTGGCAGGGCGCGTTCGTCGGCGACGAGGAGGCCGGGCGCCGGCTGGCGGAGCTGCCGGCCGCGGTCGAGGCCGCGCTGGCCTCCCCCCTGGAGACCGAGACCGTCCTGGCCGCCTGCGACGCCCTCGCCGGCGCGCTGCTCGACCCGGCGCACCCGGTGCGCGCCCGGCTGGCCGCGTACCTGCCCGAGGGCGAGGACCCGGCGGTCCTCGGCGAGCTCGGCCGCCTGCTGGGGCGCCGCGAGCTGACCCGCAAGCTCCGCCGCGAGCTGGGCGGCGCCGCGCCGGGCCGGCTGAACCGGGCCGATCCGCGGGAGACGGTCTACGAGGCGTGGGCGCCCGTCGGCCTGGTCGCCCACATCGCGCCGGGCAACGCGGCCACCGTCGCCCCGCTGAGCATCGTCGAGGGCCTGCTCGCGGGGAACGTCAACGTACTGAAGACCAGCAGCGCCGACACGCTCCTGACCCAGCACCTGATGGCCGAGCTCGCCGCCCAGGACCCCAGCGGGGCCCTGGCGGCGCGGGTGATGGTGCTGCGCTTCCCCTCCTCCCGGCATGAGTGGCTGCGCCTGATGTGCGCGCCCGCCGACGCCGTCGCCGTGTGGGGCGGGGAGAGCGCCGTGGCCGGGGTGGCCGCCCATGTGCCGGCCGGGTGCCGGCTGGTGGAGTGGGGGCACCGGATCTCCTTCGCGTACCTGACGGCCGACGCCTGGTCGGAGCCGGAGGTGCTCGGCGCCCTCGCGGACGACGTCTGCCTGTACGAGCAGCAGGCCTGTTCCAGCCCGCAGGTGGTCTACCTCGACACCGAGGACGAGGGCGAGGTGTTCGCGTTCGCCGAGCGCTTCGCCGCCGTACTGGGCGCCCGCCCGGCCGCGGTGGGCGCCGTGGGCCTCGACGGCCCGGATCCGGCCGAGGAGGCCGAGCTGACCACCACCGAGCTGGTGGCCCGTCTGGAGGAACACCTCGGCCTGACCCGGGTGTTCGCCGCGGCCGACGGCTCGTGGCGGGTCATGGCCGACGTCCGCTCCCCGCTCACCGCCTCGCCGCTGCACCGCAGCGTGTGGGTCAAGCCGCTGCCGCGCAAGCAGCTGATCGCCACCCTGCGGCCCATGCGGCGCTACCTGCAGACCGCGGGCATCGCGGGCAGCCGCAGCGACATCGCCGAGCTCTCCCGCACCGCCCTGGCGGCCGGCGTCACCCGGGTCACGCCGGTCGGCTCCATGCTGGAGAGCTACGCGGGCGAGCCGCACGACGGCGTGTACGCACTCCAGCGCTACAGCCGCCGCGTCGCGGTCCAGGCCGACCCCGAGCGCTTCGCGACCACCGCCTGCCTGGACGACCTGGCCCGTCCCGTCGTCCTGCCGCAGCCCGCCGGCCCGCTGCAGGGCAAGGAGGAGGTCCAGGCGCTCAACGGGCAGGTGGCGCGCGCCGATGCCGAGCTGTACTTCCACAGCGGCGGCAGCACCGGCGCCCCGGCGCTGTCGCTGTTCAGCTACGACGACTACGACACCCAGATGCACGCCGCGGCCCGCGGACTGCTCGCCGCCGGCTACGACCCGGTCGCGGACCGCACCGCCAACCTCTTCTACTGCGGCGGCATGTACGGCAGCTTCATCAGCTTCTTCTCCGTCCTGGAGCGGCTCGGCGGCGTCCAACTGCCGCTCGCCGCGGGCCCGGACCACCGGGAGACGGCGCAGGCGCTGATCGACCACGGCGCCGACACGCTGTTCGGGATGCCCTCGTACCTGTGGCAACTGCTGCACGCGGAGGCCGACGCGCTGCGCGCCTACGGGGGCCTGCGCAAGGTCTTCTACGGCGGTGAGCACTTCACGCCGGAGCAGCAGCGGGTGCTGAAGGAGGAGTTCGGCATCGAGGTGGTCCGCTCCATCACGTACGGCAGCACCGACCTGGGCCCGCTGGGCTACCAGTGCACCGAGAGCGCGGGCGGCGTCCACCACCTGCACGCCGACCTGCACACCCTGGAGATCCTGGACGTGGACCGGGACCACCCGGTCGTGCCGGGCGAAACGGGCCGCCTGGTCTTCACCACCCACGCCCGGCGCGGCCAGCACCTGGGCCGGTACGTCATCGGCGACCTCGGCCGGGCGATACCCGGGCGCTGCCCCTGCGGCAGCCACGCCCCGCGGTTCGAACTGCAGGGCCGCACCGGTGACGTGATGCGGGTGGCGACGTACCTGCTGAACCACCGCCGCTTCGTGACCCTGGCCGAGGAGGAAGGCGGCCACCGCGGCGAGCTGCAGATCCTGATCGCGTCCGGGGACGCGCGCGAGCGGCTCACCGTACGGGTGGAACGCACGGCGGCGACGGATCCCGGCCGGCTCCGCGAGGTCTTCCTGTCCGGCTACCCGGAACTCCGCTCGGCGGTGGAGGACCGCCTGTTGGACCTCACGGTGGAAGCGGTGGACGGCTCCGCCCTGACCCGCATCCCGACGAGCGGCAAACTCCGCACGGTGATCGACGCCCGCCGCTGACGAAGCCGCCGCCTGCCTCGCCCGCTGCGCGGAGCCGTTTCCCCACCCCGTCCCTTCCCGAACCGGGCTCCGCCCGGACCCTCCCCCAGACTCCGTCCGGGGGGACCCCCAGGGCGCACCGCGCCCGATCACACGCCGCGCGGGGTGGATTTTCCAGCCTCGCAGGCGTTTGAGGCGGGGGGGTCTGGGGGCGGAGCCCACGGTTTCGGGAAGGGGCGGGGCGGGGCGGGGGGGGGTGCCCCTATGGGTTTCGTCAACCCGTGGGGGCGGGTTGGGGTTCGTAGAAGGTGCCGTCGCGGAGCATCGCGAAGAGCACGTCGACTC
>NZ_JBEZVK010000102.1:0-17226 GCF_040636955.1 Streptomyces sp. NPDC032472 | reverse complement strand
CGGGGTTCGGGCGGGGGGGGCCCTCCTAGGCGCGCCGCGGGGGGGGGGGGGGGGGGGGGCCGGCCCCCCCCCCCTGCCCGGCGAAGCCGGGTTCCTTGGGGCGCCGCCCCAACCCCGCGCCTCAAACGCCGGCGGGGCTGGATGTGCGACCGGCATCAGGCTCCGGGCCTCGGGGGCAGGGCGGCGGCCGGCTTTCGGGCACCCGGACCCGGCGGCGCAACGGGCGCCGGCTTCGGCTTCGGCGCCGGCTTCGGCGCCGGGTTCGGGTTCGGCGCCGCGGACGGGGCCGGGTCTGGGGGCGGCGGTGGCGGCGCCGGCTGCTGAGGGAGGGTCAGGAGGGTGCCCGGGGTGAGGAGGCCCGGGGTTGGGCCGAGGGATGGGCGGTTCGCCGTGTACAGGGCCCGCCAGCCACCCGGAACCCGCCGCCGACGGGCGATCCCGTCGAGCGTGTCCCCGGCCCGGACCACGTGCATCCGCCCCGCCAACCCGTACCGCTTCGCGCACACCGGCCACGCCTCCCACCCGTGGAAGGCGACGACCTCCTCCCCCACCAGGATCTGCTGCTCCCGGCTGGCCAGGTCGGCCCGGGCCGCGTACACCAGGCCCCCGTACTCCTCCCAGGTCGGCTGCCGGAACTGGAGCCCGCCGTAGAAGCCGTTGCCGGTGTTGACCGCCCAGCGCCCGCTGCTCTCGCAGTCGGCCACGCAGTCCCAGGGCCACTCCGCGCCCGGCCCGCAGTCCCCCGGCCCGCTGCCGATCATCCCGGGCGAGCCCGGGTGGGCCGCCGCCGCGGGCCCGGGCGCAGGCGGCGGAGGGGCCGCGCCGGCCCCCGATGGGAGTACGAGGACGAGAGCCAGCGCGGCGGCGGCTGCGGCCGCCGGAGCGGCCCGCCGGATCCGGAGGTCGGGCATCGGGTCACGCTACGCAGCCCGCCACCGGCCGCCGCCCCGCGCCACGCGGTCCGCCGCGGACCCCACCCGGTCGGCGCACACCGGCCGGGAGGGCCCGGGAAGAAGGCCTGGCAGGACCCGGCAGGACCAGGCAGGGCCCAGGACCCCGCACGCCCCCGGAAAGGCAAGAGCAGCCACCGACTGCGCACAAACAAACAACAGTTGGCGCCAAAGCGACGCCGCGGTCCGACCGTTCACCCCTCTGGCGGCCGGGTTCGATTCCGTTCCCTCCAACGGCGTGACCCCGGCCACCGATCCCCCGTTGATCCCGGCAGGCCGGGAACCGCCCGGCCCCCGCTCGCCCACTCCGAGGAGCCGCCCCGTGCCCCGCATGCTCGACGTCAGTGACGAGGTACGTGCCGAGATCGGTGACGAAGAAGCCGAGAGGCTGCTCACCGGCGACGACGCACCGCGCAGCTACGACTGCACCTCCTGCCGCACCCCCGGGGACCCCGAGACCGACCGCACCAGCACCGTGCTGTTCGTCGGCGACGAGACGGCCGTCCTCGCCTTCGCCCACGCCGGCTGCATCCCCTCGCAGGTGGTACAGGTCTCCGAGGAGCAGCTCCAGGGCGCCGTCCGCAGCATCACCGGCGACAGCCCCGCCGCCCCGGAGGCCCCCGGCGCCGTCCCGCAGAACGTGCCCGGCGGCCAGGCCGTCCTCGGCATCACCAGCGGCCTGGTGCTGATCGGCGGCGAGCTGCACCCCGCCCTCGTCGTCGAGCCGACCGCGCCGATCGCCCGCCCCGGCACCACCGGCCCCGGCGACGACTTCCTGCCGCTCCTCATCGAGCAGGGCTTCATCCCGGTCACCGACACCAGCGAGCTGCCCTCCCCGCTCGCCGGCTGGTCGGTGCTGCTCGCCGCGGGCCAGCTGCACGCCGTGCTGCAGCCGGGCGCCGAGGGCGGCGGCCAGGTCGCCTGGTGGCAGGCGCACCAGGCCCTGGCGGTCACCGAGCCCTGGCGCACCGCCGCCAACAAGTCCCAGCGCGTCCTCGTGTACGCGGCCTCCGTCGGCTCCATCGGCCAGCAGCCCCGCGAGGACCTGCTGCGCGACGCGCTCGACAAGGCCGCGGCCGCCGGCAGGCTCGTCGCCGCCTCGATGCCGCTGGCAGGTACCCCGGGGGCCTGACCCCAGGGATCCCGGAACGGCCGGCCCCGCCCCTCACGAGGGGGCGGGTCGGCGTGCGCCGGGGGTGCGCGGTCCGTCCCGCGCACCCCCGGCGATCTGCGTTTTTCTGCCGCCGCGCCCGCATCCGCAACAGCCCCGGGGTCGTTGGCTGATACGTGCACTCATACGACCCCTCCCGCGCCCCTGCCCAGCCGAGCACCGTCTCCCCGATGCGCCCCGTACGGGACCGGGACGGCATGGCGGCCACCGCCTCGCACACCCCGATCTACGACACGCTGTACTCGGAGTACCTGCGGTCCTTCCGGGCCCTGCCGGGCGACCGCAGCGGCGAGGAGGACCTCGCCTTCACGGCGTTCTCGTGCGGCGCCACGTACGCCGTCGGCAGCGGCTCGTACGGCGCGGGTTCGGGCACCTGGACGGGCACGGCGCTCGGCACCGGCTTCGGCTCCGGGCTCGCCACGACCGGCGGCTCGGACGGCTGGAACGGTTCCGCATGGCAGCCGGAGCCCTGGCAGCCCTCGTACGCGCCCGTGCCGCAGCCCTCGTACGCCTACGCCGGGACCACGACCGCGGGCACGGCCGCGAGCCCGACCATGACGGCCACCGGCTCCGGATACGGCGGCGGGCGGCAGCACCAGACCGGGATGCACCACATCCCGCCGGCCCTGCCGCCCGCTCCGCGCCGGGGCTACTGACCCCGCTACTTCTTCTTCTGGGCGCCGCGCTTCTCGCGCACCCGGACCGAGATGTGGATCGGGGTGCCCTCGAAGCCGAACTCCTCGCGCAGGCGGCGCTCGATGAAGCGGCGGTAGCCGTGCTCCAGGAAGCCGGAGGCGAAGAGGACGAACCGCGGCGGCTTGCTGCCCGCCTGGGTGCCGAACAGGATGCGGGGCTGCTTGCCGCCGCGGATCGGGTGCGGGTGGGCCGCGACGATCTCGCCGAGGAAGGCGTTCAGCCGGCCGGTCGGGACGCGCGTCTCCCAGCCCGCGAGGGCGGTCTCGATCGCCGGGACCAGCTTCTCCATGTGGCGGCCGGTCATCGCCGAGACGTTGACGCGGGGCGCCCAGGAGACCTGCTGCATCTCGGTCTCGATCTCGCGCTCGAGGTAGTAGCGGCGCTCCTCGTCGAGCTGGTCCCACTTGTTGTACGCGATCACGATCGCGCGGCCGGCCTCGACGGCCATGGTGATGATGCGCTGGTCCTGGACGCTGATGTTCTCGGTGGTGTCGATCAGGATGACCGCCACCTCCGCCTTCTCCACGGCGGCGGCCGTGCGCAGCGAGGCGTAGTAGTCGGCGCCCTGCTGGAGGTGGACCTTCTTGCGGATGCCCGCGGTGTCCACGAACTTCCAGGTGACGCCGCCGAGTTCGATCAGCTCGTCGACCGGGTCGCGGGTGGTGCCGGCCAGCTCGTTGACGACGACCCGCTCCTCCCTGGCGACCTTGTTCAGCAGGGAGGACTTGCCGACGTTCGGGCGGCCGATCAGCGCGATGCGGCGCGGGCCGCCGATCCCGCCGCCGCCGAAGCTCTGCGCGGGCGCCTCGGGGAGGGCCTCCAGGACGGCGTCGAGCAGGTCGCCCGTGCCGCGGCCGTGCAGCGAGGAGACCGGGTACGGCATGCCGAGGCCCAGCGACCACAGCTCGGCCGCGTCGGCCTCGCCGCTCTGGCCGTCGACCTTGTTCGCGCACAGGACGACGGGCTTGCCGGCGCGGCGCAGCAGCTTGACGACGGCCTCGTCGGTGTCGGTGGCGCCGACCTTGGAGTCGACGACGAAGACGACGGCGTCGGCGGTCTCGATGGCGTACTCGGCCTGCGCGGCGACGGAGGCGTCGATGCCGAGGACGTCCTGCTCCCAGCCGCCGGTGTCGACGACCTTGAAGCGGCGGCCGGCCCACTCGGCCTCGTAGGTGACGCGGTCGCGGGTGACGCCGGGCTTGTCCTCGACGACCGCCTCGCGGCGGCCGATGATGCGGTTCACCAGGGTCGACTTGCCGACGTTCGGGCGGCCGACGACGGCGAGTACGGGGAGCGGGCCGTGGCCGGCCTCCTCGATCGCGTCCTCGACCTCTTCCAGGTCGAATCCTTCCTCCGCGGCGAGCTCCATGAACTCCGCGTACTCGGCATCGCCAAGCGCTCCGTGGTCGTGCTGGTCGTTCATGAAGTCCGTTCCTCGTCGTTCGTGGTGATCGGTGGAACCCGCGCGGGGCGGGTTCCACTACTGGGTCAAGTCTCGCCCAGTGCCCGTCCGGGCGCCCGGCGTCGGGCCGGGCGGCGGGTCGGCACCGGGCGGATGGCCGCGGCCCGGGCACTCGGCGCCGGGGCGGTCAGCGCCCGGGTCGTCAGCGCCCGGTCAGGCGCTTGGCGTCGGACAGGTGCGCGCTCAGCCTGCTCTGGATGCGGGCGGTGGCCTCGTCCAGCGCGGTACGGGTCCGGCGGCCGGTGCCGTCACCCGCGTCGAAGGGCGAGCCGAACACGATGTCGACCCGGCTCTTGAACGGCGGCAGCCCCCGTATCAGCCGGCCCTGGCGCTCGGTGCTGCCCAGGACGGCGACCGGCACGACGGGCGCGCCGCTGCGCACCGCGAAGTACGCGAGCCCGGCGCGCAGCGAGGCGAAGTCGCCCTCGCCCCGGGTGCCCTCGGGGAAGATCCCCAGGGCGCCGCCGTTGTCCAGGACGGCCAGGGCCCGGGTGATCGCGGTGCGGTCGGTGCCCGAGCGGTCGACCCTGACCTGGCCGATGCCGTCCAGGAAGGGGCCGAGCGGGCCGACGTACGCCTCCTTCTTGATCAGGAAGTGCAGCGGCCGCGGAGCGGTGCCCATGACCATGGGCCCGTCGATGTTGTGCGCGTGGTTGACGGCGAGGATCACCGGCCCGGAGGCGGGGACGCGCCAGGCTCCCAGTACGCGCGGCTTCCACAGCCCGTACATGAGGCCGACCCCGATCCGCCGGCCGACCGCCGCACCCTTGAGGGAGGGCGTACCGCTCACTTGCGGCCCGCCCGCTTCTCCTCGACCAGGGTCACGACGCACTCGATGACCTGCTCCAGGGTCAGTTCGGTGGTGTCCACCTCGACCGCGTCGTCGGCCTTGGCCAGCGGGGAGGTCTTGCGGCCGGAGTCGGCCGCGTCCCGCTTGATCAGGGCTTCGCGGGTGGTCGCGAGGTCCGCGGCCTCCTTGCCGCGCAGCTCGCCGCTGCGGCGGGCGGCGCGGGCCTCGGCCGAGGCGGTCAGGAAGACCTTCAGGTCGGCGTCGGGCAGGACGGTGGTGCCGATGTCCCGGCCCTCGACGACGATGCCGCCCTCCGCGCCCGCCGCGATGCTGCGCTGCAGCTCGGTGATCAGGGTGCGCACCTCGGGGACAGCGCTGACGGCGCTGACCTTGGAGGTGACCGCCTGGGTGCGGATCGGGGCGGAGGCGTCGACGCCGTCGACGGTGATCGTCGGGGCGGCCGGGTCGGTGCCGGAGACGATCGTCGGCTTGGACGCGGCCACGGCCACGGCCTGCGGGTCCTCGGTGTCGACGCCGTTGGTGATCATCCACCAGGTGATGGCCCGGTACTGGGCACCGGTGTCCAGGTAGCGCAGCCCGAGCTTGGCGGCCACGGCCTTGGAGGTGCTGGACTTGCCCGTGCCGGAGGGACCGTCGATGGCGACGATCACGGCGGACGGAGCTGCGGTTTCCACGGTGCGGGCACCTTCCTGGTTGCGCGTGCGTGTCGGGGCGCGCCAAAGCGCCCCTCCCCAAGGTTACCGGGCCCCGACACGGGCGCCGCCCGGGCCACCGGGGTGCGGCGGTGGCGGGCGGTGCGCCCGTGCCGGTCTCCTGCCGATCTGCTGCTCCGCTGCCGGCGATCTCCTGCCGATCTGCCGCCCTACTGCTGGCGCAGGGCCCAGCCCCGCTCGCGCAGCTCGGCGGTGAGGGCGGCGGCGGCCCGCGGCTCGACCATCAGCTGGACCAGGCCCGCCTGCTGCCCGGTCGCGTGCTCGATCCGCACGTCCTCGATGTTGACCCCGGCCCGGCCGGCGTCCGCGAAGATCCGGGCGAGCTCGCCGGGCTGGTCGCTGATCAGCACCGCGACCGTCTCGTACGCCGTCGGCGCCGCGCCGTGCTTGCCCGGGACCCGTACCCGGCCCGCGTTGCCGCGCCGCAGCACGTCCTCGATGCCGGCGGCGCCGCCGCGGCGCTTGTCCACGTCGGCAGACTCCAGGGCGCGCAGGGCGTCCACCGTCGCCTCGAGGTCGGCGGCGATGCCGGAGAGGACGTCCGCAACGGGGCCCGGGTTCGCGGAGAGGATCTCCACCCACATCCGCGGATCGGAGGCGGCGATCCGGGTCACGTCCCGGATCCCCTGCCCGCACAGCCGTACGGCGGTCTCGTCGGCCTCCTCCAGGCGGGCCGCGACCATGCTGGACACCAGCTGCGGGGTGTGCGAGACGAGCGCCACCGCGCGGTCGTGCGCGTCGGCGTCCATGACCACCGGGACGGCCTTGCAGAGGGCGACCAGCTCCAGGGCGAGGTTGAGCACCTCGTGGTCGGTGTCACGGGTCGGGGTCAGCACCCAGGGGCGGCCCTCGAAGAGGTCCGCGGTGGCGGCCAGCGGCCCGGACCGCTCCTTGCCGGCCATCGGGTGGGTGCCGATGTACGCGGTGGCGTCCACGCCGAGCGCGGCGAGCTCGCGGCGCGGGCCGCCCTTGACGCTGGCGACGTCCACGTACGCGCGGGCGGTCCCGCGCCCGATCGCGTCGGCGAGCGTCGCCGCCACGTGGGCCGGCGGCACGGCGATGACGGCGAGGTCGACCTGGCCGTCGGGGGCCTCGTCGGTGCCCGCGCCGAGCGCGGCCGCCGTACGGGCCTGGGCCGGGTCGTGGTCGGCGAGGTGGACGGCGATGCCGCGCGCGGACAGGGCGAGGGCCGCGGAGGTGCCGATCAGTCCGGTTCCGATGACGACGGCGGTTCTCACGGGACGCTCCAGGGGTGGAAAGATCGGCAGGTCAGGGCCAGCGTAGCCAGCCGGGGCCGGACACGGACCCGGCGGTCCGTCAGATGGGACGGACCGCCGGATTCCGGAACAACGGGGCGGGGGTCGCTGGGTTGCGCCGGCGCAAGGGTGCGCGGAGGCGGCCAGCCGCCCGGCCGGCCGGTCGCCGCTGCGGTAGAACGATCGACATGATCTTCCACATCGTCCCGCTCTCCGACTGGACCGCCGCGCCCGAGCTCCCGTACGCACCCCCCTCACTCGGCTCGGAGGGGTTCGTGCACTGCTCGGCCGACCGCCCCACGGCTCTCGAGATCGCCGACGCGCACTACCGGGACGTACCGGAGACCCTGCTGGCCGTCGAACTCGACGAACGGGCCCTGACCTCCGAAGTCCGCCGGGAGGGTGAATCGGGCGGCCGCTACCCGCACGTCCACGGCCCGCTGGACCGCGCGGCCGTGGTCCGCCTGTGGGAGGTCGTCCGCGCCCCGGGCGCACCGGCGCAGCTCGCCCCGTGGGACGCGAGCGCCTGATCCGGCGGCGCGGCGGGCTTCATCCGGGGCCCGCCACGCGCCAGGATGCTCCTCGCCATCCCGGCCCCGAACGAGGAGCAGCCCATGAGCGACCCCACGCGCACCCCCCGACGCACGGTCCTGGCGGCGGGAACCGTCGCGGCCCTGGCCGGCGGCACGCTCACCGCGTGCGGCGGCAACGACAAGAAGGCGCCCGAGCAGCCGAAGAGCGAGCCCAGCGGCACCTCCAGTGCGCAGGCGGCGGCCACACCGTCGGGCAGGGCACTGGTGAAGGCATCGGCGGTGCCGGTGGGCGGCGGCACGGTCCTGAAGGGGGAGAAGCTGGTCGTGACCCAGCCGACGGCCGGCTCGTACCGCTGCTTCACGGCGGTGTGCACGCACCAGGGCTGCCTGGTGAACAAGGTGGAGAGCGGCACGATCGACTGCCCGTGCCACGGCAGCAAGTTCCAGATCACGGACGGCGCCGTGACCCACGGCCCGGCCACCCGCCCGCTGGCGGAGCAGAAGATCACGGTCACCCCGGAGGGCGAGATCGCCCTGGCCTAGCGGCTCGGCAAATCCCGTCGCGGGCCCCGCTGCGCCCCGCCTAAGCTCCCCGAATGACCGAACGGACGCCCTCAACCCCACAAGCCCTCTCGAATCCCCACGCCCTGGTACGCGACCACACGGTCTACGCGTGCGTGATGGGCTCCCGGGCGTTCGGTCTGGCGACGGAGGCGAGCGACACCGACCGGCGCGGTGTCTACCTCGCCCCGACGCCGCTGTTCTGGCGCTTCGAGAAGCCCCCGACCCACGTGGACGGCCCGCGCGAGGAGGAGTTCTCCTGGGAGCTGGAGCGCTTCTGCGAACTCGCCCTGCGCGCCAACCCGAACATCCTGGAGTGCCTGCACTCCCCGCTCGTGGAGCACCTGACCCCGGTGGGCGAGGAGCTGCTCTCCCTGCGGGAGGCGTTCCTCTCCCGCCGGGCCCACACCACCTTCACCCGCTACGCGAAGTCCCAGCACGCCAAACTCCTGGCCGACGTCCGCATCCACGGCGCCCCGCGCTGGAAGCACGCGATGCACCTGCTGCGCCTGCTGCTGTCCTGCCGCGACCTGCTCCGCACGGGCCGCCTGGAGATCGACGCCACCCCGTACCGCGACCGCCTGCTGGAGGTGAAGCGCGGCGAACTCCCGTGGCGCGAGACGGACACCTGGATGACCCGCCTGACGGAGGAGGCCGAGGCCGCCCTGAACACCTCCCCCCTACCCGAATCCCCGGACCACCCCCGCATCGAATCCTTCCTCACCCACACCCGCCGGGCTTCAGCGATGCACTGGCCGGTGCCGTACGACGAAGTCGTCCAGGGCGGCGAAGGCAGTCGCCTGGGCGGGCAGGGCTGATTCGGCCTGGGCTGCGTCCAGCACGGCGTGCAGGGCCTGTACGTCCCGCCCGGCGCGCTCCGCGTCCGCGCTGCCGGCCGGGCCGTGCTCGGCGGCTGCCTTGGCCTCGACGAGGCCGGCCAGGTACGTCGGCGCCTCGGGCACCTCGCCGAGCAGGGTCGGCAGGTGCGCCTGGATCTCGCCCGTGCGCATCAGGTGGATGCCGGTCAGCAGCGCGCGGAAGGTGTAGAGCAGCGGCTTGAGTTCGCCCGTCTTGCCGAACAGCCGCCACTGCGTGTTCGCAAAGCCCCGGTAGTGGTGCGCGTGGTGCGTCGTGAGCACCCCCGGGGCGAGGGAGGCCAGTTCCGCGTGCGCGGCCGTCGTGTGCACGACCAGCGGGGACAGCAGCTGCTCCAGGACGTAGCCGTTGCGGTTGAGCATCAGTCGGACGAACTTGCGCAGGTCGTGCGTGACCAGGTCCATCTCCACGCCGTCCCGGTCCCACATGCGCGTCCGGGTCTCCTCCGGATCGCGGAGGCCGAGCAGGGCCGACACCGGCAGGACATGGACGCCGCGCAGGTCGATGTCGGAGTCGCGGGAGGGGAAGCCGTACAGGTGGGCGCCGGACACCGTCGCGAAGAGCAGCGGGTCCGGCTGGTCGGCGATGACGGGGGTCAGGTCTGCGGCCATGGCGTCGAGCACGGTCACGCCTCCCAGAGGGTGGCGAAGGTCAGGAGGTCTTCGCGGTATTCGATGCGGGTGGTCCAGTCTTCGGGCCAGGCTTCGGCGCCGAGGTGGGCGCCGGCGAAGGCGCCGGTGAGGCAGGCTATGGAGTCCGAGTCGCCTGCGGTGCAGGCGGCGCGGCGCAGGGCCGTCAGGGGGTCCTCCGGGAAGAGGAGGAAGCACTGGAGGGCCGTGGCGAAGGCTTCCTCGGCGATCCAGCCTTCGCCTGTGGTGAGGCAGGGGTCCGTCTCCGGAGAGGGGTGCTTCAGGGCTGCCGCCAGGCGGTTCAGGGCCTCCAGGCATTCGTCCCAGCCGCGGGCGATGAAGGACTCCGGGGTGGCGTCGCACGCCGTGCGCATCCAGAGGTCGCCGAGCCAGCGCTGGTGGTAGCGGGTGCGGTTGTCCAGGGCGTACGAGCGCAGCCGGCCGACCAGGCCCGTCACCTCCGTGCCCCGGGCCAGGAGGTACACGGCCCGGGCCGTCAGGTCCGAGGCCGCGAGGGCGGTCGGGTGGCCGTGGGTCAGGGCCGACTGGAGCTGGGCCGCGCCGGCCCGCTCCTCGTCCGTCCAGCCGGGGACCAGGCCGACCGGGGCCACCCGCATGTTCGCCCCGCAGCCCTTGGAGCCGATCTGGCTGGCGTCCCGCCAGTCCCGGGAGGGGTCGTTCAGCAGGCTGCAGGCCACCATGCAGGTGCGGCCCGGCGCCCTGTTGTTCTCCGGGGAGTGGTACCAGTCCACGAACTCCGAGCGGATGGGGCCGGTGAGGCGGTGGGGATCCACCGGGCCGGCCTCCGCCGCCGTTCGGATGCCGCGGGCCAGGGCCAGGGTCATCTGGGTGTCGTCCGTGACGATCGCGGGCCGCGGGAGCCTCATCTGCCGCCACGGGCCCGTCTTCCCCAGGATCGACGGGACGTCGTTGAACTCCGTCGGGAAACCCAGGGCGTCGCCCAGGGCCAGGCCCAGCAGGGCTCCCGTCGCCGCCCGCTTGTGCAGGGTCATGGCATGTTTCCTTCCGTGGGGCGGAGCAGGGGCGGGTGCAGGGCGGTCGCCGGGCCCGCCCGGTACAGGGCGGCCGGTTTGCCGCGGCCGCCGGTCAGGCGGGCGGCTCCGGGTACGGCCTCGACGAAGCCGGGGGTCGCGAGGACCTTGCGACGGAAGTTGGGGCGGTCCAGGGCGGTGTCCCAGACCGTCTCGTAGACGGACTGGAGCTCCCCCAGGGTGAATTCGGGCGGGCAGAAGGCCGTGGCCAGGCAGGTGTACTCCAGCTTCGCGCCGATCCGGGAGCGAGCGTCGGCCAGGATCACCGCGTGGTCGAAGGCCAGGCCGGGGACATCGCCCACCGCCGCCCAGCGGGCCCGGTCGGCGTCGCCGCCGCCCGCCGCGGCCGGCTCCGGCATGTCGGGGACCAGGGCGGTGAAGGCCACCGACACCACCCGCATCCGCGGATCGCGGTCCGGCTCGCTGTACGTGCGCAGCTGCTCCAGGTGGAGTCCGGCGACGACCGGCTCCGGCAGGCCGGTCTCCTCGGCCAGTTCGCGCCGGGCGGCCGTCTCCGCGGACTCGCGGGGCAGCAGGAAGCCGCCGGGGAGCGCCCAGGCTCCGGCGTACGGGTCCTGTCCGCGCCGGATCAGCAGCACGTGCAGCGCCCCGCCGCGGACCGTGAAGACCGCCAGGTCGACCGTCACCGCGAAGGGCTCGAACGCGGACCGGTCGTACCCCTTCACCGGTTCTCCGGCAGGGGGTCCGTGAAGTGCCAACCGCGGTCGAGCAGTTCGTCCACGGCCGCGACCGCCGTCTTCAGCCGCGTCTCGCGGTCCCCGCGCACGATGAGGAAACGCCTTCCGGTCCGGTGGAGTTCCTCGCTGAAGCGGTCCGTCATCCAGGGCCGCAGGTGCGGCCCGTCGCGCAGGCCGTCGTCCTCGAAGGGGACGTCCGCGTGGTGGGTCAGCAGGTACAGGTCCCGGGGCTGCCGGGCGGCGATCCGCTCGACCTCCGGGTTGCGGCCGCCGACGTACCGCTCGTGCCAGATCCCGGTCGCGAAGGAGTCGGTGTCGCAGAAGAGGACGGGCGAGCCGGTGCGGGCCGCGCGCTCCTCCTCCTCGTCCTGCCTCCGTGCGATCAGTGGGAACTCCTCCGAGGTGAAGGACACGTCCTCCCACGTGGCCGCCGGGTCCGCCGCGCGCGCCGCCGCGAGCTTCTGCTCGCTGTACTGCCGCCCGTACTCGGCGACCCACCCGGTCCCGGCCCAGACCCCGCCGCGCGCCCGGTAGTGCTCGGCCAGGGCCTGCGAGAGCGTCGTCGTGCCGGTGGACTCGGCGCCGAGTACGACGACCCGCCGGGCCAGGGCGGCCCGTACGGCCGGGCCGAGGTACTGCCAGCAGCCGGCCGGGTCCGCCCGTACCGCCGTCCCGGACACCGGGAAGCGGGTCCGGGCCGGGTCCACGCAGACCTCCTCGGCCCCGAACCGCCGGGCGAGCTCGGTCCCGTACTCCTCCGAGGTGAAGACCGCGTCCACCGGGTCCGGCACCGCGCCGCGGAAGACGGCCATGTGGGCCTCCCAGACCGCCGGGTCGTGCAGGTCGACCGGAATGTCGTCCACCGCCCCGACGACCTCGGCCCCCGGGTGTGCCTCACGCATCCAGGCGACCCGGTCGGCGAGCGGCACCGACTCGACGGAGGCCGCGCACACCAGCACCGTCAGGCGCTCGCACCGCGCCTGCGCGGTGCGCACCAGGTGGTGGTGGCCGGCGTGCGGCGGGTAGAACTTGCCGAGGACCAGGCCGTGCCCGTACCGCTTGTGGGTGTTGCCCGTGCCGTTCATGCGGCCGCCTCCGCCGTACGGGCGCCGCGCGCCGGGAGCGTACGCCGCCAGCCGAGCAGCCCGACCACGCACAGCGCGAGGAAGCCGGCGTACAGGGCGGAGGTCAGGTACAGGCCCTTGTAGGCGTAGAGCGGGATGTAGACGAGGTCCGCGGCGATCCACAGCCACCACGACTCGACGAGCTTGCGGCACTGGCCGTACGTGGCCGCGAGCGAGAGCGCGGTGGTCAGCGCGTCCCAGAACGGGACGGTCGAGTCCGTGGCCCGGTCGAGCAGGAGCGTGAGCGCGAGCACCCCCACCGCCCCCGCCGCGGCCAGCGCGGCCCACTCGGTGCGGGTGGTGCGCCGCACCGGCAGGGCCCCGGCGGCTCCTGGTCCACCCCCGTGGGTCCAGGACCACCAGCCGTACGCGGCGAGGGCGATGAAGACGATCTGCAGTCCGGCGTCGGCGTAGAGGCCGGACTGGGTGAACAGCACGATGAAGAAGACGTTGTTGGCGATGCCGATCGGCCAGTTGGTGATGTGCTGCCGGGCGACGAGCCAGACGCACAGGGCTCCGGTGGCGAACCCGAGGACCTCGGTCCAGCTCATGGTCCAGCTCATGACGCGCCCCCTCCTTTAATAGTCATCGTGACTATAAACACCGGGAGGGTGCCCGGGCAAGATCCCGGACAGGCCGAAAGCCCGTACCGCCAGGGGCGGTACGGGCTTTCGGTGCAGGGTGTGGCGCGCAGGCCTACAGGCCGACCTCGCGCATCAGCATGCCGACCTCGGTGTTCGTCAGGCGGCGCAGCCAGCCGGACTTCTGGTCGCCCAGCTCGATCGGGCCGAAGGAGGTCCGTACGAGCTTCTCGACCGGGAAGCCGGCCTCGGCCAGCATCCGGCGGACGATGTGCTTGCGGCCCTCGTGGAGGGTCACCTCGACCAGGTAGTTCTTGCCGACCTGGTCCACGACCCGGAAGTGGTCGGCGCGGGCCCAGCCGTCCTCCAGCTCGATGCCGTCCTTGAGCCGCTTGCCGATGTCGCGCGGCAGCGGGCCGGTGATGGCCGCGACGTACGTCTTCTTCACGCCGTACTTGGGGTGCGTGAGGCGGTGCGCCAGCTCGCCGTGGTTGGTGAGCAGGATGACGCCCTCGGTCTCCGTGTCGAGCCGGCCCACGTGGAACAGGCGGGTCTCGCGGTTGGTGACGTAGTCGCCGAGGCACTGGCGGCCGTCCGGGTCCTCCATGGTGGAGACGACGCCGACCGGCTTGTTCAGCGCGAAGAACAGGTACGACTGGGTCGCCACCGTCAGGCCGTCGACCTTGATCTCGTCCTTCGGCAGGACGCGCTTGCCCTGCTCGGTGACGATCTCGCCGTTGACCTCGACGCGGGCCTGCTCGATCAGCTCCTCGCACGCGCGCCGCGAGCCCATGCCGGCCCGGGCGAGGACCTTCTGCAGCCGCTCGCCCTCCTGCTCGGCGCCCGGGAAGGTCTTGGGGGTCCGGATCACCGGCTTGTCCGCGTACCGGTCCCGCACACGCTCCTCGATCCGGGCGTCGAGCTCGCGCGAGCGGGAGGGCGCGCCGTAGCCGCCGCGCTGGCCCCCACCCTGGCCCTGGCCCGGGCCTTGGCCCCGGCCCGTGCCCGGGCCGCCCCGGCGTCCGCCGGCACCCTGGGCAGGCTTCTTCGGGCCGCCCTTGGCTCCGCCCCGGGCGTCGGCGCCGCGGGAGCCGCGGGAGCGCTCGCCCTCGGGGCCGACGTCGTAGAGGCGCTCCTCGGGACGCGGGCGGCGCGGACGCTGCGGCGCGCCGCCCGCCCGGTCGTCGCGCGCGTTGCCGGCGCCGCGGTAGTTGCCGCGTCCGCGTCCGTCTCCGCTCTTGCGGCTGCCGCCGCCGCCCGTGTTCCGGTTGCCGCCGTTGCCGTTGCCGCTGCTTCGCATCAAAGTTCCGTCGTCTTGTCGTCTTCTTCGGTGTCCGGTGCGTCCGGATCGAACGACGGAACACCTTCCTGCGTCTCGGCTTCGATCGCGTCCGCCTCGGGGAGGAAGGGCGCGAGCTCCGGGAGCTCGTCCAGGCCGCGCAGGCCCATCCGCTCCAGAAAGTAGTTCGTCGTCCTGTACAGGATCGCACCTGTTTCGGGTTCCGTGCCCGCCTCGGCCACCAGACCGCGCTGGAGGAGGGTGCGCATGACCCCGTCGCAGTTCACTCCGCGCACCGCCGAAACGCGGGAGCGGCTCACCGGCTGGCGGTACGCGACGACCGCGAGGGTCTCCAGCGCCGCCTGCGTGAGGCGGGCCTGCTGGCCGTCCAGGACGAACCGCTCGACGGCGGACGCGTACGCGGGCCGGGTGTAGAAGCGCCAGCCGCCGGCGACGAGCCGCAGCTCGAAGCCGCGCCCCTGGACGGTGTACTCGTCGGCCAGCTCGCGCAGGGCGTCGGCGACCTCGCGCGGGGTGCGGTCGAGGACCTTCGCGAGGTGGGTCTCGGTCGCGGGCTCGTCCACGACCATGAGGACGGCTTCGAGGGCGGGCTTCAGCGCGAGGCGGGGTTCGGTGGTGGTGCCCGTGGTGTTGCTGCTGCCCATGGGGGTGCTGCTGCTCATGGTGGTGCTGCTGCTCATTCCTTGACCTCCACGATCCGGTCGAACTCGTCGGTGACGACCGGCATGCCGTCGCCGTCCCCGCCGCTCCAGCGGACGGTGAGCGTCCGCAGGGCCTCCTCCTGCTCCAGCTCCACCGCCTTCTCGCGGTAGAGCTCCAGGAGCGCGAGGAAGCGGGCGACGACGGTGAGGGTGTCGTCCGTGTCCTCGGTGAGCTCCCGGAAGGTCGCCGCGCCGCGCGCCTTGAGGAGGGCGACGACCACGGCCGCCTGCTCGCGCACGCTGACCAGCGGGGCGTGGATGTGGTCCACGTACACCTGGGGCTTGGCCTTGGGCTGCATCGCCTTCACCGCGAGGCGGGCGAAGCCGTCGGGGCCGATGCTGATCACCACGTCGGGGAGCAGGTCGGCGTGGTGGTCCTCGAGGCCGACGGTGCGGGGGTGGCGGCGGCCCTCGTCCTCGGAGCGCTGCTCGAAGATCGCGGCGATCTGCTTGTACGCACGGTACTGGAGCAGGCGCGCGAAGAGCAGGTCGCGGGCTTCGAGGAGGGCGAGGTCGGCCTCGTCCTCGACCTCGGCGGCGGGCAGCAGCCGGGCGGCCTTGAGGTCGAGGAGGGTGGCGGCGACGACGAGGAACTCGGTGGTCTGGTCGAGGTCCCAGTCCGGGCCCATGGCGCGGATGTGCGCCATGAACTCGTCGGTGACCTTCGAGAGGGCGACCTCGGTGACGTCGAGCTTGTGCCGGGAGATCAGCTGGAGCAGGAGGTCGAAGGGGCCTTCGAAGTTGTCCAGCCGCAGGGTGAACCGCCCGTCGGCGGCGGGCTCGGCCGCCGCCCCTGCGCTCGCGCCGCCGTGGCTGGGCGGGGCAGCGGGCTCGGCCGCCGCCCCTACGGTCCCGCCGCCGTCGCTCGGCGGGGCCGGTGCGGGCACGCCCGCCGGGGCGGGGGCTGCACCGCGGCCGGCCTGCGGGGCCTCGCCGGCGCGCTGCCCCGCGGGCCGGCCCTCCCGGCCGCCGCCCGGGGCCGCGGCGATCCCCTGCGCCGGACCGCCCTGCGGAGCGGGGGGCTCCGCGCGCCCGGCGGCGGGCCGGTCGCCCTGCTCACCGCCGACGGCGGTCCCGGCCGCGGGGCCACCGGCCGGGATCGCAGGCACGGCGGGCCCTCCCGGCTCCGCGCGCGTGGCGGGAGGCCGCGACGCATCGCCCTGTCCGGCGACGGAGGATACGGCCCCGGCCCCGAGGCCGTGGGCGTGGGCGTGGGCGTGGACGGGGGGCTCGGCGGAGGCGCCCGGCTCCGCGGGCACGGCGGTGGGCTGCTCCGACCGGTCCCCCTGCTGGGCGGTTCCGAGGCCATGGGCCGGTGTGGGGGACTCGGTGGACCCCTCCCGCCCCGTCTGTGCTGCGACCGGGGGCTCAGGCGGCGCCTGGGCGGGCGTGTGGGGCGCCTGAGGCTCCGGGGGCGTCTCGGCGGTCGTACGCCGCTCAGCGGGCGTGTCAGGGGCTGCGGGGGCGGCCGGGACGCCCGGGCCGCGGCCGAGGGGGCGGCGGGTCGAGCGTCCGGATTCGGCGGGAGTGGGCATCGCAGTCCAGGGTGGTACGGGAGGAGTGGCCGGTCGGGCCACGCCCAAGGCTGCCACGACTCGCGCCCGCCGCGTCCCGAGGACCCGCCCCGGGTGGCTGCGCCGGGGACCGCCGCTGCGCGGAGCGGTGCCCCTCCCCGCCCTTCCCCCGTTCCCCGGGGCTCCGCCCCGGACCCGGGGACGGCCTCGGCCCCGTGCGGCACGGAGGCCGAGCCACCCGCGCCCCGGCCCGGCCGGTGCTTGAGGAGCGGGGCGTGGGTCGGCGCCCCAGGGAACCCGGCCCCGCCGGGCACCGGGGCATACCCCGTCTCCCTATTCGAAGCCCGGGGTCCGGCACATCCAGCCTCGCCGGCGTTTGAGGCGCGGGGAGCCTGCGCCCGAGCCCCAGGAAACCCGGCCCCGGCGGGCACCGGGGCGTACCCCGTCTCCCTATTCGAAGCCCGGGGTCCGGCACATCCAGCCTCGCCGGCGTTTGAGGCGCGGGGAGCCTGCGCCCGAGCCTCAGGAAACCCGGCTCCGCCGGGCACCGGGCACGAGATCGGAAGAGATAGTGAAGGGAATGATTGTTGAAAAACCG